>NZ_AWUH01000001.1:0-5197 GCF_000689175.1 Wolbachia endosymbiont of Glossina morsitans morsitans
TTTTATACTATGCCCATAGCATCATATATTACTTAACCTTGCAATAATTTTTTTATTCTTGCTGCTTCTTCGAACTCTAAATTTTCAGCATGCTCTATCATTTGCTTTCTCAAATCATCCTTATTAGTATTTACTTTCGGTTCTGCTATTGCCCTCTCCTGTAAGGTGTTTGATATAGGTTTTATTATAGTCTTTGGGACAATATTGTGCAATATATTATGTTCTTCTTGTTTTTTTCTTCTTCTTTCGGTCTCTCTTAATGCACGGTCCAGAGAACCAGTGATTTTATCTGCATACAAAATTACTCTACCTTCAGCATTACGCGCAGCACGACCGATCGTTTGAATTAATGAAGTTTCCGATCGCAAAAATCCTTCTTTATCAGCATCCAAAATTGCAACCAACCCACACTCTGGAATATCAAGACCTTCCCTCAGCAAGTTAACACCCACTAAAACATCGATTTCTTTAGATCTCAATTTGTATATAATTTCTATTCTCTCCAGCGCAGCAATATCAGAATGCAAATAACTCACTCTCATATTCAATTCACTCATATATTCAGCTAAATTTTCAGCCATTTTTTTCGTCAATGTGGTGATTAAAACACAAAATCCCTTCCCTATTGTCACTTGTGCCTCATGAATTACATCATCAATTTGACTCTCTATTGGTTTTACAATGCAGATTGGTTCTGTAAGCCCTGTTGGACGGATAACTTGCTCTATAAATACATTATTGGTCTTTGCCAACTCATACTTTCCTGGAGTGGCTGAAATGTAAACAGTCTGCGGCCTAACTCCCTCCCACTCTTCAAATTTTAATGGACGATTATCAAAAGCGGAAGGGAGCCTGAAGCCATAGTCGATCAATTGCTTTTTACGCGCCTCATTACCACTGTACATCGCACCGACCTGAGGAACGGTGACATGACTCTCATCAACAAATAAAATTACGTCTTTGGGTAAATATTCAAACAAAGTAGGTGGTGGATCCCCAGCTTCCATTCCATAGAGATAACGCGAATAATTTTCAATACCTTTACATATTCCTGTTGTTATCATCATTTCGATATCAAAATTGGTGCGTTGCTCGAGGCGCTTTGCTTCAACAATCTTGTTTTGCGAGTAGTAATAATCCAAGCGTTCATGCAGCTCTTTTTTGACTAGTTCAATTGCCTGCAACAAAGCCTCACGCGGGGTTATGTAATAGCTATTTGGAAAAATGGTGATTTTATTTACGCCTTTGGTAACATTGCCCGTTATAGCATCAACTTCAGAAATTTCTTCTATTTCATCGCCAAATAACGATAAACGCCAAGCTTTATTTTCATAATGGGAAGGAAATATATCAACAATATCGCCGCGCACTCTGAAATATCCTCTCTCAAACCTGGCATCAGAGCGCTTGTATTGAAGATCAGTTAAGTTGCTCAGGAAATCATTAATACGAATTTTATTTCCAACACTAAGCGGTATGATCATGCTGCGGTAGCTCTCAGGCGAACCAAGACCGTATATGCAGGAAACACTGGCAACTACGATCGTATCCCTGCGCTCCAAAAGGGAGCAGACGGTGGAATAACGCAGCATCTCAATTCTTTCGTTAATTGCAGAATCTTTTTCGATATAAGTATCAGTTTGTGGTAAATAGGCTTCAGGTTGATAATAATCATAATAAGAAATGAAGTATTCAACAGCATTATGGGGAAACAATCCTTTCATTTCCTCATAAAGCTGTGCTGCTAAAGTTTTATTGTGTGCCATAATTAATGCAGGCCTATTTGTTCTTGCAATAACATTTGCCATAGTAAAAGTTTTCCCAGAACCAGTAACTCCAAGCAAAACCTGATCTCTTTTATTACTATTTAGCCCTGCAATTAAGCTATCGATTGCCTGTGGTTGATCCCCAGCCGGTTGAAAATGTGTAGCGATTTGAAATTTCATAGACTTTACTTACTATCTTTGATTCATTGTATAGTAAACACTATATTGCTTTTAAGATAAGTTGTATAGCTATCGTAAAGCCATAAAACATTAACCAACAATGTCATGCAAGTAGCTGACACTGGAATCTTGTTTCAATGTTAAACAAAATACCATAGAATTCAAGAAGACAATTCCTAAAAAATCCCTACATCCAAAAAAAGGCAAAATGCTGCTTGAATAAGCTAAATTTTTTTAGATGCAAAAACAATAAAACATAGTTGATACTAAAGTTATAGTACTCCTATGACAACGTTACAAAAATTAAGGAAATGGATAGCTCTGCTCAATTGGAATAGTATTTTCAGGTACCGGTGGTCAATATGACATTTTTAAAATAAAGATTTAGAACCTGTTTAAAATCTTCTCAATAGAAGAGAAATCAAGGAAAGAACGACCATTTGTAGGCTAGTGTTAAGTTTTCGCTCGCAATTTTTCCACAATCGTCTGCATTTTTCTAACCAAGCGAAAGATCGCTCTACAACCCATCTTTGTGGCAATACAGCAAAGGAATGTAATTCACTTCGTTTTATTATAGCTCTTTTTACAATAATCCTAACAGATCATAATATGCTACTGGCCTGCTATAGCCATAAACACATATCTTATCGCATTCGGACTATTATAAGAAAGGCTATATTATCAATAAACATCAAAAGAGCATAGGACAATAATTTTATTGAAAATAAAGATAGCAATGCCGATGGAAGGGACAAGCAAGAACTTAGTTAGACTTCGTGGTAAATATGTTGCCGTCCACTTCCGCCTAACAAGTATGATGCGGCTTGACAAATTTATTGTCATCTCAGACCGCGGAGAGAAGCATATGCTACTGTTAAGTTATGTAAAATTACCAAGGATTATGGAGAAGATATGCTGTTTTGATTTGTGTGAAAATTATTGTTGACTTATGTGCAATTAGAGAACCTAAGTCACTTTAGCTATATATAAAAAGTTTAAGTGGTTGTATTGATGTATCTTTGTATTAAAAAACACCCAATAAGCAGAGTTGTAAGTGGAATAAACCACAAAATGTAAGTGCTAAGTGGTACGATTATAATTGAATTGCCGTAAGAATTTTTTAACTCTGAGATTATCTCTTCATCTGTGTATCCATCATTGATTTTTTTACGAATTGCTTCTCGCATATCATACGCGATCTGAGATCCAGATTCAGACAATGATTCGCCAGAACATATTGGACACCTTATTATTTCAAATAAACTTGTTGCTCGTTTTTCCATGCTTTTATCTCTGAGTTTATTATCCAGAGTAAAAGCGTTTACGCCTGAGTGGAATATCAATATGAAAAGTAAACTAACTACTGCTCTCATCCTTGGTTAATTGGGTTATTTTACTGAGCTGGTTCATAAAATCAGTGGTGGATAACTTTCCAATAAAGCTTGACCCTACATCATCATCGTACTTTATTGAAAATTGAATGCCATCATCAGTTGTTTTTTCTGATAGGGAAGACATTAATTTTTCAAACGCATCTGAAGTTTTTGAGTCACCAACCATAAACGAGATTAATTCTTTATAATTTGATATAGCCACGTTGATTTTGTCTTTAAATGAAGACGTAACCAAATTATAATTTCGCACTCCACCATCTGCAGCAAGAGAAAAATTATTACTTTGAATTAAAAATTTCTCTATGTTGAAATTAATTCTGGAAGCTGAGATGTGGTTTACAAATTCGTAATCAAATTTAGTGTCGATACTAAGGTAACTTTCAGGACTTGCAGTATTTTTATACCGATAAGTATAAAAATCAAATCCTAGTTTAGTATTTCCACTTGGTTCTTTATCGAGGTGAAATTGAATGTAATTGCTTTTATCATTCACTTCAGTTATAACACTTTGCTGATTTTCTAAAACATCACATTTTAATCCATAATCTTCGTAACGAAGTGTATCTATATAGTCTATCACGGTACTATTTTTGTTGAATCGCAATGAAGATGGTAAATCGTTTAGTCTAACAACAAAGTGGCTGCTATCGTTTGTGTGGCATTTTATATTCTTTTTCTCATCACCATGAACAGCAACATTGACTTCATTGCTTGGTATGTAGATATATACTGATTTATCAAACAATCTATTTTTTATCAATAAAGCATCAGATGAGATGGTTAATTGCTCATTGGAAAATTTTGGGTTTGTCACAGGAAAAATTAGGTTAGAAGGAAATCCACTAAAATCATGTGAAATATCAAATTTTTTGTCGTTAATGTATAGTATTGTTTCAGCTAAAAGATTTTTTACCTTACATGCAGAAAAATACCAAAAACCACTATACGCTACAGGAATAAACAAAAGTAAAGAGATGATAATATATATAAAAATCTTACGCATAGCTAATCACTCCCCTGTTTATCCAATGATATATTTCTTGTACCCCTTGGTATGGTTACACACAAGCCGTCGATATCTTTTGTGATTTTTATTTGGCATCCAAGCCTCGACGTCTCTGTTAAGCCGAAAGCTAGGTCTAACACACCATTTTCCTCATCAGATATGGGATTATGCGTTTCTACAGCATCTTAAGATTTTGGATCAACAATCACGTGGCATGTAGAACTAGCAAGAGAGCCTTCACATGCATATTCAAGTAGATCTGGATCACTTCTATGGGCTAAATTGAGCAGAGTTTCTCCCTCTGCAGCTTCATAACTTTTCTTACTCCCATCAGGTAAAATAAAAGTAACAGATGGCATATTGTTCCTATTAAAATCCTTACTAATTTCTCTATATCCTACAGGTAATAACTAATATTTGCAAACTCTTTGCAATTCCAGTGCCTATATTTCTTGTTATCCAAGTAGCTCTTTGTTGTCATCCGAGTAGCTGACACTGGTTCCTTTATGACGGCAGTGCCCTCTTCTTGCCATCCCAGTGCCCTGATTACTTGGATCCAGAAAAAAGAATGGTGTCATGCAAGTAGCCTCCTTCTCCTGTCATCCGAGTAGCTGACACTGGGATGACACCCCACTTAACCGTCATACTGCCGCGGTATCTCTTAGCCGCTAACAAGCAGCGGGATAACGAGCTTATCGTCACGCCGTCGCGAACCGTCATACCGCCGCGAACCGTCATACCGCGATTCATTCGCGGTATCTCAGCCGCTAACAAGAGATCCCGCTAACAAGCAGCGGGATGACGATTGTCGTTTAGCCATAAATATTAAGAAATTTACCAAATAAAAAAAA
>NZ_AWUH01000001.1:5277-8172 GCF_000689175.1 Wolbachia endosymbiont of Glossina morsitans morsitans
AGATTAATTTTGAGGATGTAAACATCGTGTTTAGAGTAAAAGAGCTTCCAGACTCTTTTCATATGGAGAAAAATCAATGCTTGCAATGTTGTTGTAGGGGTAGGGATGGCTATATTTGGCAACAATAATCGATCTATATTCACGCATGGTAGTTAATGAGCAGTTCAATAAATAAACAATTGGTTATGGACTCTTTATTAATGGCCGTTAACAAGCGTAAACCTGCCAAAAATCTACTATTACATAGTGATCAAGGTTCACAATATACTTCGCAAGGTTATCAATATCTCTTATCCATAAAAAACATAGATGAGTTATAAAGGTTGTTGTTACGACAATTCTGTTGTGGAAAGCTTCTTCAATTCTCTAAAAAGGGAGTTACCAATAGACACCTCTCGGCACTCTAAACAGCATATCAAAACTGCTATATTTGAATATATAGAAATTTTTTATGACAAACAACGTCACTATTAACTATTGCATTCCTGAGCATTTTGATTCATCATTCTCTTTGTGAAAAACATTCCAAACTTTCTCTCCACTTTTTCTGGGTAAGGTCATCATAGCATTAGTTAGATGCATTAGAATTGATCATGATGATGTACATATAAACCAAATAAAGTATGGGATTACTTATATAAAAACCAAAGAAGGATGGCTATATTTGGCAACAATAATCGATCTATATTCACGTATGGTAGTTAATGAGCAGTTCAATAAATAAACAATTGGTTATGGACTCTTTATTAATGGCCGTTAACAAGCGTAAACCTGCCAAAAATCTACTATTACATAGTGATCAAGGTTCACAAATATACTTCGCAAGGTTATCAATATCTCTTAGCTGTAAAGAATATAGATGAGTAATAAAGGCTGTTGTTACGACAATTCTGTTGCAGAAAGCTTCTTTAACTCATTGAAAAGAGAAATACTTATTGATACTTCACAACACTCTGCTCAACAAACTAGAACTGCAATATTTGAATACATAGAAATTTTTTATAACAAACAACGCCACTATTATAGCCTTTCTTATAATAGTCCGAATGCGATAAGATATGTGTTTATGGCTATAGCAGGCCAGTAGCATATTACGGTCTGTTCGGATTATTGTAAAAAGAGCTATAACTATTGCATTCCTGAGCATTTTGATTCATCATTCTCTTTGTGAAAAACATTCCAAACTTTCTCTCCACTTTTTCTGGGTAAGGTCAATACCTTTAAGCCCAACACCAAGCTCGAGAAAGTAGAAAGTGTGGAGCAGCCTATTCAGTCTTCTTTGAATCTAACATGAAAGGCTATGCTCAAAAAACTGTAAGCGTCCAAGTAATTTTTTAAATAAGATAACTCCTTTAGAATATCTCTTAAGCTATTAACTTAACGTCACCATAGGATTTAAAACATTCCCCAAAAAATGTTAAAGCTATTTTAGTAAAATACTCAAAACTTGACCCTAAGCAACTTTGAGTTCATGCTCCTGGTACTCTTGCTTTACCTTCCTGCATAATCGCTTTTGGAGGAAATATATTACTGGATGAAGAACTCACTATATCACCACACTTTAAACCTTTTACCGCTGCTTTGACTCCTTCTGAGACTTTTTTAGATAGACTAATTGTTTCAAAAAAATGACAAAGTTTTCCAGACCTTTCAGAATATCCCTGTTTAATAGCATCGTAGATCCAATATCCACCAAGCGAGCAATTCTCACCTAATTCTTCTTTACAATTTTTGAACTTTTCCAGTATTTCCTTTTTGTTACTAACTTCTACTATTATTTTATCTTGCTTGTCAGGGTACAAATTATAGCTCTTTTTACAATAATCCGAACAGACCGTAATATGCTACTGACCTGCTATAGCCATAAACACATATCTTATCGCATTCGGACTATTATAAGAAAGGCTATAACTTCTAATTCTCCTAAACTAGTAGAGAAAGTTAACACTATATTACTGTTGTCTGCATTATTAGTGTAATGCCTTATGCCATTTTCCATTATAATTTCTACCTCACTTTTACCGATCTTTACTATATCTCTTCCGTATTCTATTTTTCCTTGAGTTAACCCTAAGCTCCTTGCCCCATCTGTTATCTTTGCGACATCTATTATGCTATCCTCTGAATACTCTAAGTAGAAAGTAGAGTTGTCCATTTTTGCATCTTTTAACTTACCATTAGTTGCACCTCCAACAACTTCCATAAACTTGAGAGTAAGATTTGCACAACTTCCATGAGCTTTTATCATATTAGTTTCATGATCTTCAAATTCTAATTCCAGTGTATTGAGCACATACATACTATCTACAACATACCACACCGCTCCTTTTGATACTAATTTACATATTATATCACTAGCAACCTTGGAGTTCTTTTCTAATTCACTAATCTCTTTTATTCTTTTCATCACACAATCCATAAAGTTATACTTATCTTCATACATCTTTCCTTGATGAGGAAAATTAAACCTTATTCCAGACTTTATAGCTTCGTTTACAACTTGTTCTAATTGATTCGTGTCTTGCGCTTTACCTACTTCATCTAAAAACACTTCTAACTTTGCCTGCTGGTCTAGTATTAAATTATCCCATAGAGTCCTAGATTTAAGCAGATGCTTTTCACTATCTAACCCTTTGAAATCTTTTATTCCTGCTGCCAGCAATAATCTATCTGCTTCTTTACAACAAGTTTCATCACTATGAAAAACATTTCTGATATATTGAAAGATTCGTAACTTCCCTTTATTGTTATGAAGGCTTAAAACTCTCTTTAAGTCTTGAGTACCCTTGCGTTCATTCAAAAACTTTTCTAATACAGTAAGACCTTTACTTAGAGAAGAAGGGTTATCTTTGTCGACACCACCAAGAATACAGTCTAATTCTTGCTGCAACCTTT
>NZ_AWUH01000002.1:0-1584 GCF_000689175.1 Wolbachia endosymbiont of Glossina morsitans morsitans
TGCAAGATCTGTTGATGTTTCAGTAGCATATGCTGGTAAAATACAAAGCAATACAAATATTACCAGCCTCATAGCTTATCAACAAAAGTAAAATTACCTTCCACATACTGTACATCATCATTATCTTCCAGCTCTTCAACCAATGCAGATAATTTATCAATCAACTCTTTATCGCTAATTTCAATCAGATCTTTTGGCTGCCGTGAAAGACGAGCAAGTTCTGGTTCTCCGAATTTTGCATAAAAGGCATCGCGTACTTTACCAAAATCTTTTATTTCACAAGTTATAACGTGTAATCCTTCTTTGTCATTTTCCTCAACATTCAATACTTCTAATTCGATTCCATGACTGAATAAATCATCAAAATTCACACCCTCTGCTTTATAGACGATTAAGCCTACATGATCGAAAAGGTAACTAACACTTCCTGTTTCTCCTAAATTTCCACCTTTACGAGAAAAGATATAACGTACCTCAGAAGCAGTACGGTTGCGGTTATTAGTCAAGGCATGGACAATGAGTGCAGTGCCAGAAGGCCCATGACCTTCATATTGTATTTCCTCGTAATTTTCTCCAGCAACGTTACCAGTTGCATTTTTTATTGCTGTTTCTATTTTATCTTTTGGTAGATTTTCCTTGCGTGCAGCAAATATAGCAGAGCGAAGGCGCGGGTTGAGTTCGGGATCGGGCAGCCCTTGCTTTGCAGCAACTGTTATTTCTCTAATCATCTTCGTAAATTTTTGAGAGCGCTTTGCATCCTGAGCGCCTTTCCGATGTTTTATATTTGAAAATTGTGAATGACCAGCCATATTCAAATAGTTAGAAACCTAATTATATATCAAAGCATAGAAAAAACTAAAGCAAATTTTCAAGCCTCCGGCTTGGCATCTTGCAGGTTTTCTGCTAATAACATACTTTCATACTAGCTAGCTTCTAAGTCAAGGCCAATAGCTGAATGGGCTGCTATTAAATGGTTAATAGACTTAGAAAAATATTTAGAATCCTTATAGCTTGCCATATTCTGGAAACGCTTAACTGCTGCTAAATATTCACCACGCCTCAGGTAAAATTTACCGATAGAGTACTCTTTTGTTGATATATGCTCTGTGATTAGCTTTGCTTTTTCCTTCATCTCGTCTACATATTCGCTGCCTGGAAAGAGATTAATGTACTCAGTGGCTAGCTCTAAAGTTTTATATGCAGTTTGCTGTCCAAGTTGCACTTTATTAATTTGCATGTAATAAGATAATACTCTTAAGTAGTATACATATGGTAAATCTTCACCATTTGAATAAACATATATATAATCATCCATATCACTTGCAGCACTTCTATAGTTGCCCATATTATAGTGAGAAACCCCAGATAATAATTTTGCTTTCCTTGCCCAATAAGAGAAAGGGTACAAATCCTCTATCTTTTTGAAATGCCCTAATAGCTTGTTTATATTTTTCTGGTCAAAAAGTTCAACTGCTTCTTCATATAGTTCAGTTTCAGTTTTTTCAAGATCATTCGCATACGATTGTGTAAAGGAGCAAATTAGAAAAATAAAGCACGTGATTAAAGTCTTATACATAAGATTTT
>NZ_AWUH01000003.1:0-11141 GCF_000689175.1 Wolbachia endosymbiont of Glossina morsitans morsitans
ATTATAAACGTTAAGAAATTTACTAAACAGAAAAAAAGGGAAAAGAAACCCTAGGGTAGCTAGTTATTCACTATCCATTTTTTAAGTTGGCGTTTTTTTATGTTTTAAACGCTTTATAAGCGCGCTTCAGCTTATGTAGGTAGAAATTTTATAAGACATAAGGTGCACATAGTGCAAAAAATTAAACATGATACGCCAGATACGTGAGTTTTTTTGTCATTTAATCTGTACAGAGAAGATAAATAAATAGCTTCAGTTTTACGATAAGAGGGCTGGCGGAGTTTGTCAAGCAAGTTTTTTTGTTTCTGCGGACTACTTGAATAACGGCTACAATGTTTGTACAGCTATGTACAGCCTTTCTTATAAAAGTCCGAATGCGATAAGATATGTGTTTATGGCTATAGCAGGCCAGTAGCATATTACGGTCTGTTCGGATTATTGTAAAAAGAGCTATACATAGCTGGAAACCAAAAAAAGAACCAAGTAGCCTTGGCTACTTGGATGACAAAAGGTAATACAAGAAATCTATTGGCTCTCGTATATCTTAGTGAAACTTAACAAGTTTATCTATAGTTTTAGTGATGATTCTTGGAGTATCCGGAGAAACTGCTGAGCTCAGCCTCTTTAACCGCTCTATAGCGAACTCGCTATTCTCATTTGCTATGAAATCACATAAAATATTTTCTATATCCTTAGTAACACTTTCATGCTTTCTCAGAGGATGATTATATGGATACCTACTGATGGTTTTGATACTGGAATACTCAACAAAAGCTTGATCCTTAAAAGCAAGTTGTCTCAATTTCTCTTTGAATTTTCCTTCTTCCTCTTTTGCTAAAAGGCGAGACTTTATCAGTGATTTTATAATCAAATTTATAGCTTGATGTATTTCAGAATGCACTATAACTTTAATGGTATTTTCTTCTACTATACAATCATAAATATTTTTTTCGCTCTGTAACGACTCTATTAATTTCTTGCTACTTTGTGAATTCAATTCCAAATTCTCCTCACTCATAGGAGTTATTATGAAGGTGTTCTTACTCACTCTGATGTTAAATTGTGGAGAGCCTTCAGAAAAGGAAAATGCTACATCCTTAAATTCAAGTGCATGATTGTATGCAGCAAAAAGGGTGTGTGCTATAACACTGCTGGGCACCTTCATTCCATGTTTACTCAGGTGGTTCAATACATTTTCAACCTCATGATATGTAAAGTCTGTATCTTTTAGCAATTCAACAACTTCTATGCCGTTGTGTTGTTTATACTCCATTCTCACTTCTTCTGTAAAAAGTGTTTTAGCTGCTATATGTTTATCAAGCACTGTGAAAATCTTGATGAAATTCTCTAAATCTTGTTTGTTAACTAATTCGATACTAATTAAGTTTCTGCTAATAATTGAAATATTTTTTGTCATTTTTTCCCACTAAAAAAACTCACTTAATGAATTGTATTTTTAATTCATTAAGAATTGTTTAAAGTGAGCATACTAGTTTTCATTTACGTATTACACGACAAAACAAGATAAAAAGTTACATAAAATCATCATGTGGTATAACACACTCTCCACATTCATCATTGCTGTTTGTGTAGGTTGTGACATCAGTGTGATTGTCATTATTATTTAGCATATCATCCAACTTTCCTTCTTTTTCAAGATCCATCAATTTGTCACACCCCCCAATGTGCTTATCGTTGATAAAAATCTGTGGAACTGTTCTAACGTTATACTTTAATTTTATGTCGTTAAATAGATCTGAGTTTTTGAGCACATCAATTTCTTCATACTTCACACCTTTTTTATCTAGTAAATCCTTTGCCCTTATGCAGTATGGACAGCCCTTCTTTACATATATCACAACATTTTTCACAATTTATCTCCGTAGCTTACTAAAATATAGTTATTATATATAAGAAACATGTAAAAACATCAAATTGTATGAAAATTATTTATAATTGTGAGCAAGGGATAGAAAATAATATAGCACTAACCTTCGGAAATTTCGATGGCATTCATTTAGGACACGAGTTTGCAATTTCTACTCTCAAGAAGGTAGCACAAGAAAGAGGATTACCCTTTGCAGTTTTAACTTTTGAGCCTCACCCATCAACTGTTTTATTTGGTAGAAACAATTTTAGGTTAATAGACCAAGAACAAAAAAAGGAACTAATCAGCAGCTATGGTATAGATTACTTATATATTATTAATTTTAATAGAGGTTTTTCTGAGGTTAGCTGCGATGACTTTATCAGTGAGATTTTAATAGATAAATATGGCGCTAAACACATAATTGTCGGAGAAAATTGCACTTTTGGTCATAAACGATTGGGTAATATATTAACTCTAGAGAAATATTCTGAAATATATGGATACTCTTTGACTAAATTAGAGCCATTAACAACTGACGGCAAAATTTGCTCTTCTTCTTCAATAAGGGAGTATGTACAAAGGGGCGAAATAGAAATTGCTAATAAATTGCTCGGCAGGCCTTATCAAGTTTCTGGTGTTGTGACAAAAGGTGCATGTAGAGGTAGAGAAATAGGATTTCCAACCATAAATATTCCTATAGAAGATTGCATGATAAAACCTAAGTTTGGCACATATTACGCTAGAGTGACTTTTCCTGATAGTAATCCAAATTGGTTATATGGAGTAGTCAATATTGGTATGAGACCTACTTTTAAGGATCTGAAAAAGCCTATAATAGAAATGCACATATTCGATTTTGATGAAGACGTATATAGTCATAAAGTCAATATACAACTTTTAAAATTCATAAGGTCAGAAAAAAAATTCCATAGTATTGAGGAGTTAACAAAACAGATAAATTATGATATACTTAAAGTTTATAGGTTAAAGGCAAATTTATGAAAAAGTTATGCTTAGTTGTTATATTAATTATAGTATTGATTGACCAAACGAGCAAATTGTACATAAACTCATTGATTGATGAAGGAGAATCAATTGAGATCGCTAGTTTTATAAAACTAGTTGAAGTTTGGAATTCAGGTATTAGTTTTGGAATATGTAGCGCTTTACCACATGGCGGTTTCTTTTTTTCAGCATTTTCAATACTAATAATTGGTATACTTGCATATTTGATATACAAGTCTGACGATCAGTCAACTTACCTTGGTTTTTCTCTGATGATTGGTGGAGCAATCGGAAACGTAGTTGATAGGATCTATTGGGGAGCTGTATATGATTTCATATATTTTCATATTGATGATTGGTATTGGCCAGCCTTTAATTTAGCAGATTTATCTATAGTTTGTGGAATGTTTACATTGTTATATAAGTGGTATGTATACGATATGCTTATTTCTAAACAAAATGAGGAATAAAATAATTGTTTTTATATTAGGTCGAAATAATGCTTCATAAGTTTTTTAGTTTTCTTATACTACCTGTACTTTTTTTTACTTACCCAATTTCTTCGAATGCTTTAAACATAGAGCACAACATAAAATATACTAAACTCAGTAACGGACTAGATGTTTATGTTGTTTCTAATCATCGGATTCCAGCCGTTTTACATGCAGTAATATACAAAGTTGGGGGAATGGATGATCCAATCGGCAAAGCAGGATTGGCTCACTACTTTGAACATTTAATGTTTGAAACTACAGGAAAGTTCACAGACATAGAAGCCACTATGAGTAGCATTGGGGCTCAATTTAACGCGTTTACCACTAAAGAATATACCTGTTATTATGAGTTGGTCCCCAAAAATGATTTATCACTTGCAATGGAAGTTGAAGCAGATAGAATGGGCAGCTTTAATGTTACTCAAGACAAAATAGATAGAGAAAAAAACATTGTGTTGGAAGAAAGAAAAATGAGATTTGATAATCATCCTAACAACTTGTTATGGGAAGAAATGAATAGTGCATTTTACCGTACTGGCTATGGTAGGTCTGTTATCGGCTGGGAGAGCGATATCAAAACTTACAATTTGGATGACATAACGAGGTTTCATGATAACTATTATCACTCCGGCAATGCAATATTACTGATTGTGGGTGATGTGGAACTTGATGAAGTAGTGAAATTAGCATAAGAAAAATATGGCGAAATTAAAGCTAAGCCTGTCATGAGAAATTACCCAAATCAGGATCCAGTGCATAATGCAGGTCTATCGGTGACCTTAGAGAGCACTGAAGTAAAAGAACCAGTTTTATATTTTCGTTATCGTGTACCCTTATTTGAGCATGTAAATGAAGCTTCCGCTGCTCATTTAGCGGTTGAAATTTTAGGTAGCGGCAAATCCAGCAAACTGTATAATGATCTGGTTTTTAGATGAAGATGTGGCAGTATCAGTGTTTGCTTATCATAATAGCCTAGCTTTTAGTGATGGCTACATTGATATTCAGGTCATTCCAAAAAGCGGAGTTAATTTAGATATTGTTGAAAGAGAGTTAGATAATGCTATTAGTAATTTCATGTCTAAAGGAATAACGGATGAGGAGTTGCAAAGCTCGAAATATAGATACAAAGCAGCACAGTTTGATAATCTATCTGACTTAACTCATATAGCGATGTTCTATGTGCCACACCTTGCACTTGGTATTCCACTTGATGAAATAGATATTTCATATAGCAAGATTAATGATGTCAATCTAGAGGATGTAAATAATAAAATCCGTGCTATTTTTTCTGCTAATAAGTTAATTGGTCGTTTATTACCAAAAGGAGATAATAATGAGAATAAGTAAAATTATATTTCTATTTTTTTTCTGTCTAGGCTTTAATTTACAAGCAAGTGGTAACCTAAATATAGAGGAGGTCACTACCCGTAAAGGATTTAAGTTTTTATTTGTAGAAAATCATGATTTGCCAAAAGTTTCACTAAATATATCGTTCAAGGATGCAGGTTATGTGTATGAGAATAAGGAAAAACAGGGGCTTGCTTGGTTTACTTCTCTTGTAATCCAAGAAGGGGCAGGAAAAAATGATGCCAAAGATTTTGCGAAAAAGCTTGAAGATAAAGGGATTAGTTTAAATTTTATTGCTGATTTAGAAGCATTTAGGGTTTCATTAAATACTTTGTCTGACAATCTAGAGGAAGCAATTTCATTACTGAGCGATACTATAATGCGTCCTAAAGTTGACCCTGAAGGGTTGAATAGAGTTTTCGAGAAAGCCAAAGTTGATTTTAATAATCTTGAAAAAAATCCTTATTTTGTTGCTGGAAAAGAATTAGATACGTTATTGTTTAAAAAACATCCTTACTCAAAAAGTGTGTATGGTACTCTTGATACTATAATGAGCATTACTAGAGACGATGTTTTAACATACATAAAGCGTAATTTTGCTAAAGATAACATAATTATCAGTGTTGCTGGTTGTGCAAAAAAAGAAGAAATTATTACGCTATTAGATAAATATTTATCTAAATTGCCGTCAAAAAGATCAAAAGTTAGAAAAATACCTGTAAAAAATAATTTTGGTTCTGCAGAAAGTAAGAATATTTTTATGGATATACCACAGAGTGTGATACTTTTTGCTCAAAAAGGTATAGCTTATGAAGATCCTAATTATTATAACGCTGGTGTCTTAATTGATGCACTTGGTGGCATGAGGCTGAATTCAATATTAATGACAGAACTGAGGTAAAACTTTGGTATTACTTATGGTGTTTATGCAAGTATTGTTTCCAATAAACATGGAAATATTATATCTGGATTTATAAGTACTGATAGTTCTACTGCTGGCAAAGCTATATCAGCAGTAAAAGATACATTTAGCAGAATAAAAAAGCAAGGAATTGACGAACAATTGTTCAAGGATGCAAAAATTGGCTTGGTAAATAATCTTGTCCTTTTCCTGTCCAATAACACAAATACAGCAACGCTGCTAGATAATATGCAGATAAATGATCGTGATGTTAACCGTATAAATAATTATGCGAATATCATTAATGATGTTAAATTAGAGGAAGTAAACGAACTGGCAAGTTCTTTACTGGAACCTGAAAATTTATTTTTTGTTGAAGTTGGAAAAAACGCTCAAGGTCAATAATTATTACAGTCATATATCTTCTGCTATTGACCTTACTGCTTCTACATAACACTTATGCTCCTCAGCTAGAATGCGTTCTGAGAGGCTTTGAATATCATCAGCTGGTAACACTGGTACAACAACTTGAGCAATTATGGCTCCAGCATCAACTTCAGGAGTGACATAATGTACATTTACACCTGCTTTTAGAGCTTGCTCTTGAGCGTTTAGGCCTTTAAAAGGCGGAAGTAAAGAGGGATGAATATTTATCACCTTGTTATGCCATTTACTCAGAAAATCAGCTTTGAGAATTCTCATAAACCCTGCAAGGCAAATTAAATCAACCTTATGTTGAACAAGTATTTCGTGAATTTTACCAGCATCAAGCGGTTTATCTTTAACAATAAACGCTGAGATTCCTGCTTGCTCTGCTATTTTCAGACCAGCAGCTTCGCTATTATTTGTGATAACACATGCAACTTCTGCGGAAAAATTCTGATCTTGACATGCTTCTATTAAGGCCTGTATATTCGACCCCCTACCTGAAATTAGTATTCCGAGTTTTATCTTTTTCATTATAGCACAGTTAGTTTAGAATTTAGTTAATACTAACAAAACAACTCAAAAGGAAAACTTATTTTATAGCAAAGAAGGCAGACTAAACTCTTTATATAAGTGGACCTCTAATTTTAGACCTCACTGGACAACACAAAATCACGAATAGCCCCATGTACCCAGCTAAAACTAGCTTTAATGCTTAGATATTGTGCTATTTTTGTATAATATACCACTATAAGTATATATTTTTGTAATCGCGTTATTATTTATTTAACAAAGTATTAGTATAATTTATTACACTGGATTAAATGAAGAAAGTTCAATGAGTAAATTACTGAACAATGCAAAAATAGGTAAATCTCAGGTTACTCAGTGGGAGGTAATAAAAAATTGTGAATATGCTGATAATTGCTTGTCAAAAATAGTAACTTTGTACGTTATTAGAATAACTCAGCTATCAGATTTTTATACGAGTGACGAACCTGAAATTAACACTGTTTTAGCAAGAATAAGCGTGACAAGTGAAAATGTATTTTTAAACAAGGCTACTACTATTGAAGTTATGGAAGGTATTTTTCCGTATAAATTCAACAGCAAGAAGAGAAATAACGTATTAAGGTTAGAAGATTTGTATAATTATTTATGTTCTATTGTTAACAATAGCCTTCCAAAAGAAACGCTTGAAAGTCTTGTAAGGGAATATAAGGATGCTGTTAACTTATTTAAAGCAATTACTTAACTGAACGTAGTATTTTTAAGATTTTATTTTCTATTTCAGAAATGCCGCTTTCAAGATCTTTATCTATCAAATACATGGTAGAGAAATATGTTTTCTGCTTACTTTCAACATTGATAGTTAAAGTTCCGGGAGTGATTGTGACTGAATTGGCAAATAACGCAATGCTTTCGTCATTATGCCCTTTGCATTTTCTTAGGATAATAATCGGTTCAAGCTTAGATTTGAGTTGTAGCACCTTTTTTGATACATAAACACTTGATAAAATGATTTGGTACATTAACCATGGTATATAACTTACTAACTTATAAAACGACAGTCTACTCGTACTATTTAAAATCTGGCTAAGAGCTCTCTCAGCGTTTATCAACCTTCTAAAGATAAACGATGTGAATATACAGGAAAACACTCCACAAAAAATAAAGAACGGCTCAAAATAACCAGACAATACAGTCCATAGAACAAATAAAATTATAAATGACAGAGAAAAAAACTTGATTTCCTTCCTAAAGTTGAGGTTTTTCATAGTCTGTAATATAACTAAAATGACTCTTTAAGGAAAGATAATAACGATTATTTAGGTTCTTGACTTCTATGTTAAAAGATATAACAACTAAGTTATGTATTTTAAGTGAGAAAGTTATGGAATATGATAAATTTATGGAAATATTAAAAAAAATAAATGACCTTTCAGATTTGAGCAAGGACAATATAGTTGAAAAAATAAAAGCTAAGTTACAAGAAGAAGATCCAGATTTATGTCAAGGGTGGGAAAAGAGTAAACCTGACAATGATAGCGGATCTGGCATAAATTACATATTTACTATATCTCGTGGTCAAAATTCTAAGGAAGTCAAATTGCTACATCTTGCTTCTTATTGGAACTTTGCAAATGTAGCAAAAGCTCTGATTGAAAACGGAGCAGATATTAATGCAGAACATGATAATAAAATTACTCCTTTACATATTGCTGCTCACTATGGCCACGAAGATGTAGTAACCATTCTAACTGGAAAAGGAGCAATTGTTGATGTAAAAAATGGTGACGGATGGACTTCTTTACATTTTGCTGTTGAAAAGAACCACAAAAATGTAGTAAACACTCTAATTGGAAAAGGAGCAAATGTTAATGCAGAAAATGATAAAGGATGGGCTCCTTTACATCTTGCTATTACAAATGGCCACAAAGAGATAGTACAAGTTCTATCAAAAGCAGAAGGAATCAACGTTGATGCAAAAAATAGTGATGGGTGGACTTCTTTACATCTTGCTGCTGCAAATGGCCGCAAAGATATAGTAGAAACTCTAATTGAAAAAGGAGCAGATGTTAATGCGAAAGACCATTATAAATGGACTCCTTTAACATTTGCTTCTCAAAAAGGCCATAAAGCGGTAAAAGAAGCTCTATTAAAGGCACAAGAGAACATCAAAGCTTTGCATTCAGCTGTTAAACATAATAATGAGGAGGAGGTGAAAAACTTATTAAATAAAGGAGTAAACGTTAATGCAAAAGATGGTGATGGATGTACTCCTTTACATCTTGCTGCCAGAGAGGGCTGCGAAGATGTAGTAAAAATTCTGATTGCAAAAGGAGCAGAGGTTAATGCAAACAATGGTGATAGACGTACTCCTTTACATCTTGCTGCTGAAAATGGCAAAATAAAAGTGGTGGAAGTTCTGCTACACACTGAAGCAGACCCTTCATGAAAAGATGTTGATGGAAAAACGCCAAGAGATCTTACTAAATATCAAGGTATAATTTAGCTTTTAGAGGAAGCGGAAAAAAAGCAAACGTTAAAAAATGAGAACAAAAAAACGCCAAAGGATCTTACTGAAAATAAAAATGTAATGCAGCTTCCAGAGAAAAAGGAAGAAAAACAGGTTGGAAAAAATGCAATTGTGAAAGAAAAAGAACAATCTGTGAAAAATGCAATTGTAAAAGGTGTTATTGTGTGTTTTGTAACTACAGTGATAGTTGGTGTTGCACTTGCATTTGCTGCTGCCCTATCTGTACCAGCAATAATTGGACTAGCTGCAGGATCTGCGCTCATAGTTGGTGCTGGTCAATATATAATGTCAAAGCCTAAAACTGAAATGCAAGAAGTAAAGGAACTTGTGCCTAGAGAGACAGAAAAAGCACTTACTTGATTTTTGTTATCCTGTTGCTATCAGACTAGCCTGGCACCTTATATTTATTGGGATAACTGTTTTATTATGAATTAAGTCAAAAACTCTGTAATATATTGAAGCTTAAAGATATCTTTAGACATGGAAGTTATTGCAGAAAATAGGAAAGCAAGGTTTGAATATTTCATCTTAGAAGAATTTGAAGCGGGTATGGTCTTATTAAGCAGTGAAGTTAAATCGCTAAGAGAAAGAAAAGTAAATATTTCCGACGCCTACGTTGTTGAAAAGAATAGCGAAGTATGGCTGCACAATATGCATATTGCAGAATATAAAGCTGCGAAACGAAAAAATCATAAACCAAAAAGGGAACGTAAATTACTCTTGCATAAAAAGGAGATAAATAAACTAATTGGTCAAATCAAGACTGCTGGGATAACTGTTGTGCCGCTTTCGGTCTATTTTAACGATAAAGGATTTGCAAAAACTAAAATTGCCATTGTAAAAGGAAAAAAACTCTACGATAAGAGAGCAACCATAAAACAGAGAGAGTGGGATCGTGAAAAAAGTAGATTGTCTAAGAATAATTTATAGCAAAATATGTCTTTAAATCCAGTAATTTTCAGCATCGGTCCTGTTTCTATATATTGGTATTCTTTGGCATATGTTTTAGGTATAGTGTTTGCATATTGGTATTTACATAAGCTAGATGACCAAAAAATATTTACTAAGAATTTTTACGATTCGTTATTAACAGCCGCTATTGTAGGTATTATCCTTGGAGGCAGACTTGGCTACGTATTGATATATGATCCAGTTCTTTATATAAGCAACCCTATCGAGATATTGAAGACCTGGGAAGGAGGGATGTCATTTCATGGTGGTGCTATAGGAGTTTTGCTTGCAGTAATAATTTCATGTAAAAGACATAACATTCCTATATTTTATGCACTGAACCTAGTTTCTTGCGGAGTTCCCATAGGTTTACTTTTAGGTCGCATAGGCAATTTTATAAAAGGAGAGTTATTTGGCAGAGTAACAAATGTGCCGTGGGGTATGGTATTTGCAGAGAGTGGTGATAATTTGCTGCGCCATCCAAGCCAGCTTTATGAGGCACTTTTTGAAGGACTGCTACTTTTTGCAGTTGCAAATTCACTGTTTTTCTTAACTAGAATAAGACTGTATCACGGTGCGTTAACTGGTATTGCAGTTATGTGGTATGGAATAGCACGTTTTTTCGTTGAGTTTTTTCGCGAACCAGACTATCAAATTGGCTATTTGTGGCTTGATTTAACTATGGGGCAGTTGCTTTCTATACCTATGGTTTTGCTAGGAATGCTTGTATATCTAGGCGCATTAAATTTAAAATTTAATACGAAATCTGTCACATAGAGAAAAGGTGAGTTCAATAGAAAAATGTAGCCAGAAGCCCCACATTATGCACAATTGTACGAATTTTCTGCGTTCCAGTAGAATGAATCGGTGGGCTTTGTTGCATCGCTAGCTATGATGGATTAAAGATAAAAAAGGTGAGTATATCAGTAGCTTATTATTCTGGTATTTATAGCTCTTTTTACAATAATCCGAACAGACCGTAATATGCTACTGGCCTGCTATAGCCATAAACACATATCTTATCGCATTCGGACTATTATAAGAAAGGCTATACAACAAGAACGGTCAGTGAATACCTAAATTTGAGTAAAAGAAATTTCACTACCA
>NZ_AWUH01000004.1:0-2412 GCF_000689175.1 Wolbachia endosymbiont of Glossina morsitans morsitans
TGGAAATAAATTGGATGAAGTAAGTGTGACACAGCAACGGCAGGAAACTATGATTGTGACTCAACGATAAGTTCTCAAAGTTCCTCCGGTATTTTCACATACTAAATTAACTATAGCACTTGATTCTTTTTGGATCTCTTTTTCAGTTAAAGTGTGAGTTGGAGAGCAGAAAGTAACTGACAACGCTATAGACATCCTATTCGATTCTATATTATTTCCATGGTATACGTCAAATACTAAAACTTCTGTGATGAGCTCTGAGCTTTTTTTTACCACATTGATTATGTTACCTACTTTCACATCCTTATTTGCAATAAATGCAAAATCACGTTTTACACTTTGGTACTTATAATCGATAAATTTCTTTCTACTTACAGGTAAATTTTCAATATTTTCTAATATCACCTCAAAACCTACAACTTTTTGCTTGATATCAAAAAGATCTAATATATTAGGATGCAACTTTCCAAAATAACCTGCTACTTTATTCTTAAAAGAGAGAGTACCTGACTTTCCTGGGTGATAATGTTCTTTTTCTGCTCTCTCTATCGTTAAATTATCACAATTGACGTTAAAAAACTCCAAAGCTGCTATGCAATCAGCCTTTGCGTCAAAAACATCTACTTTTCTATCAGTATTATAATGGTTTCGCGGTAAATTATTTCCTGTTCTTATCCCACTTAAAACATGTTTAGACCGAGCTTCACTATCGTAAAGCGGCCCAATTTCGAAGATTGCAAGATCAGATATTCCATGGGCAATATTATCAGCAGTAACTTGCAATAAATTTGGCATAATACTTGGTCTCATTATATTAAAGCTATTGTTAAACGGATTATCGATGATAAATAACTTATTCGAGTAACCAAATTTTTCAGCTGTTGATTCACTCATAAACGACCAGGTTAGCACTTCATGAAACCCTCTGTTTGTCATCAAAATACGCAAATTGTCGTATGTACTATCTACTTCTTCAACATTATTTGGTAGTGGTTCTTCTTTTATTTTGTCATAGCCGTATATCCTTGTTACTTCTTCGATTAGGTCAGCCGGTATTGTCACGTCCGGTCTCCAGCTTGGTACTTGTACATTCCAATTGCCTTTGGTTTTTTTATCAATACTAAACCCTAGTTTCGTTAAGATATCAAGCACCTCATCAGGCGATGCAGACACACTTCCAAACTTGTTCACATCCTGATAATCAAAGCTCACCTTGGTGTCAGCACTATCTAAACTGCCAGCAGACACTACGCTTGAGGTTTCTCCACCACATAAGTCCAGAATCATTTTAGCTGCAAGGTTGAGTCCATCAAAAGTAAATCCAGGATCAACTGAACGTGCAAATCTGTAACTAGCGTCTGTGGAGATGCCGAGCTGCCTTGAAGATTTAGTAATAGAGATGGGAGCGAACCAAGCAGACTCTAAAAAGATATCAGTAGTTTCAAGAGTACATTCACTGCACTTACCACCTATAATTCCAGCAATTCCATGAATATTTTTATCACCTGCAATAACGCTTATGTCTTTGTTTAATAAGTGTTCTTTACCGTTCAAACCAGCAAATTTTTCTCCGTCGTTTGCTTTGCGTACTGTGAGCTCTCCTTCTATTTTTTTTGCATCATACGCGTGCATTGGGCGGCTGAAAGATATCATAATATGGTTCGTGATATCAACTATTGCAGAAATGGAGCGCACTCCTATCGATTCCAGCCTATCTTTTAACCATTTTGGGCTTTCTTGATTTTTTACATTGGCGATGTATATTCCACTAATAAAACTTTCCCCGTCAGTAACTTCAACATCGATTGGTGAATTTATGGAGCTGGTAAGTTGTGGAATGCTTAAAGTCTTTAATGTCCCAATTCCAGTTGCAGCAAGGTCGCGAGCTATTCCATAAATGCCTAAGCAATCTCCACGGTTTGGAGTAACATTTATATCAATTACAGGGTCACAATTGAAAAATTTATCCCCTACTTCATAATCATCGGAAAGCTCGATTATTCCTTCACTTTCCTCTTGAACCAGCGCAAGTTCAGAAGCAGAGCAGAGCATCCCTTCACTTAGCATTCCTCGTATTTTTGTGGACTTAATTGTGAGATCACTTTCTGGCAACGTGCTACCAAGAGATGCAAGTACAGTTTTCATACCTTCTCTAACATTGTTTGCTCCACAGACTATTTGTAGAATTTTACTTCCATCATTTACTTTACATAATTTTAATTTATCAGCATTTGGATGAGGTACGACTTCTAATACCTCTGCAACAATAAACCCAGTCAATCTGGAATTATCGATCACATCTTCTACTTCTAACCCTATGTGAGTTAATTTATCGGTAATTTCTTCTAAACTAGCATTGGTTTCTAAGTGTTCTAATAACCAAGATAATGTGAATTTCATGGACCTAAAAAG
>NZ_AWUH01000005.1:0-8329 GCF_000689175.1 Wolbachia endosymbiont of Glossina morsitans morsitans
GTACTGGCCTGCTATAGCCATAAACACATATCTTATCGCATTCGGACTATTATAAGAAAGGCTATAAATGGTTGATTATATTTAAGAATACCAAAAAAGACATGCATTAATTTTCGCATTAACGCAAGAACTATGACTTTTGGACATTTGCCTTTACTTGCTAGACGCTGACAAAACTTTTGAAAACGATTATTATGGTTTTTGACTACTATAGCTGGCATATAAAGAGCTTTTCGAATACGCTCAGATCCTATTTTGCATATGCAACTTCTCTTACTTACTGACGATCCCGATTGATAATGTCCTGGCAGCAAAAGCTGTAAATTGTTTAGCATTGTCAAAGTTATCAACTGATGGCATTTCTGCGACAACAGCAACAGCAGTAAGATATCCTATACCTTTTATAGTCTTAAGGTTTTCCACCATATTTTTTAGATGTGGATAGTTATTTATATGCTCATTAATTTCTTTTTCGAGAACAATAATTTGCTCCTCTATTGCCAAAATTACTTTAGATATAGCTTCTTTGCAACTGGAATGCATATTTTTGTTGTCCAAGCGATTTGTCTGTTGCACCTTATCATCTTTTAGCGATTGCATGCAACGGTAAAGCTCCCTCAAATGCCTCATTTCAGGTGCAATGGGCTTCCAAAGAGCAGGTTTGTTGGCGATACAAAATCTAGCTATCATAGCTGCAACTGATTTATCTGTCTTATTTCTGAGCAGCTCACTTTTGCCAAAAGGTTTGATTTGGGCTGGGTTTACTATACTGACATTATGTCCTAAATCGTGCATAAAAGTAGCCAAATCTTCTCCATACCAACTAGTTGCTTCAAGACATAAATGAGTAAGATTTGCTCCATGGCCATTGCACCAAACTACAAGTTTTGTAAAACCATCTTGATTATTTTGAAAGACTTTGTGTCGTTTTTTACTGTCCACTAACAAACAAACATCAAATTTCTTTTTTGAAATCCACACCCAAAATAGCATTTATAGCTCTTTTTACAATAATCCGAACAGACCGTAATATGCTACTGGCCTGCTATAGCCATAAACACATATCTTATCGCATTCGGACTATTATAAGAAAGGCTATACTTGCATAAAATTGCCTCCAAGACTATAAATAAACTGAGAGTTTAGACTAACCTTGTAATACGGGATATAATTCCAAAAGATACTGTTCAGTCTTTAACTCTATGGGAGGGAAGCAAAATCTGGCTTAATGGCATTAGTGTCGCATCAGCTTCACCCTCCCTGTGAGGTATTTTTGCTCTAATGCCTCACATCATAAAGATACAAGTGTCACGCACTGGCATGACACCCTTTTGGATAGAAACCAGTGTTAGTTACTCGGACGACACCATTTACAACCACTCTCCTACCCTTTCTAGCTGTATATAGCTGTTAAATCTCAGGAATTTATCAAAATATGGAGAGGCAATAAAGTGTGTGGAATTACTTAAATAATTAGATAAAAAACCAGGCAGATCATTTTTTAATTCTCGCATTTTGTATATATAATTTTGTATAGAAATAACTTTTATTTTATCATAATCAAGTTTCCAATAAGCAAGTTCTGAGACTTCTCTTTTTGTTATATGTTCTACCGCTAAGGCTTGTAAAATTAATTGCGGAAAAAACCCCGACATCACTTCTTCATTGGAAGGTGGTGAACCAAGTTTATAGTCTATAATTGCTAATTGCCCACTTGATAGATACTCAACTCTATCACATCTTGCTGTCAGCGAAATTTCTTGTGGCTTATTTGTCATCCAAGCAGTTTCATACTGATCACAAGAACCAGTGTCACACGCTGGAATATGAAATATCGGACAGGAAAAGTTATTTTCCAACTCAACATAATTGCTTCGAGTTTCATCAAATTCGACAAAAGATTGAATTATCTTTTGTAGTCTTACCCACCACATATTTGAAAAATTAAACTGACTAGTCGAGAATGCTTCTCGTGCAATGCTCATTGGAGATTTTTTGTTGCGTAAATATCTTGCAAGAATGTTGTGTACCATAGTGCCAAATTCCAATATCGATGGCTTAAAATTCAAGTCCCTTAATTGTTTAAGGCCCAGTATATACTCAACGTAAAATGAATAAGGATTACGAATTAGCTTTTCTATTGCACTGCAAGACATCACCTGCATTTTTTCTTTTCTAACTTCGGTTTGAGGTTTTGGCATAGGCTGAGTACATGGAACAGTACATTCAGGCGTATTTAATATCCTTAGCCAATCACGATAAGGATATTTTGACCCCTGCAACAGAATTTCCAAACGCTGCAATAGCATTGGTTTTCTATGGCTTAGCGATCTTGTAATATAAACCTTACTTGCACAAAACAAATTGTGTAAAGTATAAAAAAAATACCCCTGCTCTTCTTGCGCAGAAGGAAGATTAAATTTTTCTCTCGTAAGTGCATTCAAAAGCGGACTTTGAAAGCTTGGCGCTTCATTAAATCCAGCAAGTATCACAACTTTGTTGTGATATAAGCTGAATTTATTCAAGTCACTTGCTACAGAGAAAAACTCTTTCTCTAAAAATAGGGTCAGAATTTGGCTATATAACTCTAAGGAGCATTTAATTTCTACACCCTCACATGCATTTGAAAAATTACAGGTAAAATTACCTATTTCACTATATAGCTCTGAAAGATTTATACCAGATAATATATTAATACACTGCAAATGAGTTGCTACCACACCGAAAATAGAGCAATTTATAGAACGAAGTAAAGGATTAAATATAACCTCTAACTTACTGATAATAAGTAATATATCTTCTTTGTATTTTAGCTTTTTATGGGCATTGATAGCATTTATAATATCGCTCAGGCCATTTGTACTAAAGTTGCGTAATACCTCTATTTCAAATTCAGATAAAATCCGAGTGTACTCTTCTTGAGTGTAACCAAAAGTCACTGGCCTATGTTTAAGGAGCGAAAGTAATGACACACTGCTCCAATTTGAGGTCAAAACTTCGATACTATAAAGCTGAAGCGTTATATAAGGGCAATTTTCCGGTATGGCACTGTGTTGCCTTGATAAACATGCTATACGAGCTGCAAGTAATTTATCAAAGACGACCAAACAAATGTTTTCATAACCTTCATTTTCTATAATTAATGATGTCACTTGTGCTTCTTCCTCTGATGTCACTTGTGCTTCTTCCTCCACTACTAACTTTGCTTAGATCGGCAGTTGTATCAAAGACGTAATCTAGATATTCCTCAGGACTTCCTGTTATCCCAGCCCTTTCTTCTGTCATCCAAGTAGCTGACACTGGGATCCAGTTTTCATTATACAGCCACCTGGTGCGCTCATTTAAAGTTAAGTTTTCTGGATCCCAGTGTCTGGGCACTGGGATGACACCAGAACACGCTTCTGGCAGAAAACTAACATCCCTTCTATCCACTTTCAAATAATCGAGTAGATCTTTCAGGCAATATTGATAGTGTTTTTTATCATGCAATTTCCAGTCTTTCTCTTTAATTTTCAAATTCAGGTTAGGCAAAATTATTTTTCCAAATGGCAGATCATATATAGCCTTAATTAACGACTTATCCTTTCCAATTCCAACAAAGATTATATATTGGTCTTTTTGTAAAGAGGTTATCATACTGTAATCACTCTTATGTTCTAATATATCTACTACTCCTAAATCTCTTAAAATTTTATTCCATGTTTCAATAAGTAAATTTTTGAAACTTTCCATTTTTTTTGAATGTTCATCGAACTCTCCCATTTGGGTATACTGAATTTTATCAAGCAATGATGGCAGGCTATAAGCTAAATCAATTGGAAAATTATCATTATTTTTTCTATTCCACTCCAATATGAATTGAATGAGTAGCAGCGTCCTTTTTGTTGGCTTGATAACTTTGACTCTATCAAGATTTAATATTAAATCCTCCTCATCGATGTTCTCTAGCGAAACTATCTCTGGCAAAATTATGCATTTTTTAGCGTTATAATTCTTAAATGCACTCAGCAGCGCTATCACATCCCTCTTGCAAGGAAGTATGATCTTTACTTCAGGGAGTTTTTCTCTTTCATATTCAGAAAATATATGCTGAACCAGCACATCGAAAAGGGATTCATCCACATTAACGGTAAAAACTCTTCCCACTAACAGTAACAATTAATACAATACTTTTATTGTATAGAAATTATTCAAAATATAAACGTGCTTGTATGCTATTATATATTAAAATCTTTTATAACATTACATGACAAACATCAGAATATTATAATCATTTTAAATAAATGTGAGCAAGTTGGCTGCAGATGGTTAGTCAACGTTTACTCGATTTATATACACAAAGAATTACCACCAAAATTATATGAAGAAATTTGTTGGCTATTTTATAATAAAGTCATACAAGACTGCCGTTATTATTCCTACAACGAAAACCTTGAAGAAGTTCAATATGACTTCCTAGAACCACAAGCTGAGTGGGGCTTGGAGATAAGCTTTTTACCCGGCATGACCGACAATGTAGGCAACACAGCGAAACAAATTGTTAGAGAATATTTAATAAACAAGGACTACATTGATGAAAATGTTTATATCAAAACAAGAAGTTCAAAATTGATTCTAAGTCAAGGGAATTTGCCAACTGAACATGATATAAAACAAGAATTCAACCCTATCACTGAGTATTGCACGCTTATCTGTAAAAACTATAGCTGGAAATATTATGGTAAATCGAATACCCCACCTGGTGTCATCCCAGTGCCCAGACACTGGGATCCAGAAAATTTCAAGCAATTGTATAATGAAAACTGGATTCCAGTGTCAAGCACTGGAATGACAGGGGGGGAAACAGGAATGACAGAAGGGAGAGCTGGAGATACCCACCCCTGTGTCATTCCAGCGCGTGACCAGGAAAAAGAAAATGGATCCCAGTGTCGGAGCACTGGGATGACAAGAGAGGGCACTGGGATGACAGAAAAAAAAGCTGGAATGACAGGAAAAAGCACTGGAGTGATATCAAGTAGTAATGGAGCTAAATCTGTTGATTTAAATATAAGTGACCAAGAACTTGAGAAAATCAGCAGAGATGGAATCGATGGTAACGGCGCTTTAGGGCTCTCGCTGGCAGCAATGAGAGCTATAAAGGATTACTTTAAAAAACTTAATAGAAATCCATATGATATTGAACTTGAGTCCCTAGCACAAACTTGGAACATTGTAAGCACAACATTTTCTGCTCTCCTGTTGATGAAATAAAAGATGGCTTATATGCACATTACATTAAGTGTGCAACGCGTGAGATAAATTCTGACATATGCGTGTCAGTTTTCTCCGACAATGCCGGAGGAATAATTTTCGATGACGATTACTTAATCGTAGATAAAGTTGAAACTCACAATAGCCCTTCAGCTCTTGATCCATTTGGTGGAGCAATGACTGGAGTGCTTGGAGTAAATCGTGATATAGTTGGTTTCGGTAAAGGCGCAGAGCCTATAATGAATACCTATTACTTTTGCTTTGCCAAAGAAGCAAAAGGCAAGTTTTATAGGGATAAAGAGCGCACTGATGAGATCTTACCGCCAAAATATATAATGAAAGAAGTGATTCACGGTGTTAATGTTGCTGATAATTGCTCTGGTATTCCAACACAACTTGAATCGGTATATTTTGACGATAGCTTTTGTGGAAAGCCGTTAGTCTTTGTTGGCAGTGTCGGAATTATTCCACGCAACATAAATAACGCACCTTCACACATCAAAGGGCCTAAAAACGGCGATAAAATCGTAATTATTGGCGGAAGAGTTGGAAGGGACGGAATTCACGGTGCAACGTTTTCCTCAGAGGCTTTGTCGGGAAACAGCCCTTCAACAATTGTGCAAATTGGTGACCCTATAACACAAAAAAAATTATCCAACGCCGCCTTGGAAGCAAGAGATCTTGATCTTTATAATGCAATAACGGATAATGGAGCAGGCGGTCTATCATCATCTATTGGTGAAATGGGAAAAGACGGATTTGAAGTTGATTTGAGCAAGGTTCTCCTTAAAAACGATGGTATGGCTCCGTGGGAAATATGGATATCAGAATCACAAGAGAGAATGACCTTAGCAGTGCCAGAAGAAAATCTCCCTATGTTTAAGCAAATCATGAAAAAACATGATGTGGAGGTTTGTGTGATTGGAGAGTTCAATGAGAGTGGTAAAGCTGTTGTTAAATGTCCTAAAGGGAAAGTAATAATGGATATCGGAACTGAATTTCTGCATGATGGTAATCCTAAAGTGCATTTACAGACAAAGCCGTGGTCTAAGGAGTCTGCTGTATCCTTTCCTGTCATCCCAGTGCTTGACACTGGGATCCAGCAGGTAAAGCCTGCAAACATTTTACGCCAAAACTCATCTAATGGTGGAATTGAATGTGAAATGGATTCCAGTGTCAGCTACTTGCATGACACCCTTTGCGTGTCAGCTACTTGCATGACATCAAGCCAAGAAACTGAACTAAAAGAAATGCTGAGCAGACCAAACATTTGCAGCAAAGAGTTCATAGTGGTACAATATGATCATGAGGTTCAAGGATCGTCAGTGTTAAAACCACTGCAAGGCAAGGGAAGAATGTGCAGCGAAGCTATTGTCTCAAGGCCTGTTCTTTCTTCAAATAAAGGTGTTGTAAAATCGCAAGGATTTGGCTCAAGTTATGGAGAAATTGACACCTACCACATGGCAGCATGTGCAATTGACACCGCGATACGCAACTATGTAGCCGCAGGAGGAAATATAAATCATCTAGCGTTGCTCGACAATTTTTGCTGGTGTGATGCTTATAATCCAGAAAGGCTATGGCAGCTAAAGGGAGCTGCAGAGGCTTGTTACGACTTTGCAACTGCATTTAAAGCACCATTCATATCCGGAAAAGACAGTATGTTCAATGACTTCGAGGGATATGATGAAAATGGCGAGAAAGTGACAATCTCTGCACCACCTTCATTACTCATCTCAGCAATTGGAATTATAGAAAATATTGAAAATGCGGTATCGCTTGATGTAAAAATACCAGGGGACTTGATATATGTGGTTGGAGAAACACTTGATGAACTTGGTAGATCTGAATATCAGTTATATAGTGGAACAGGTAACAACAACGTACCAAAAGTTGATGCAAAGAGCGCTAGGAAGTTGTATGAGCGTTACAACCAGGCAATAAAAGATGGCATAATTGCCTCTGCAATTGCACCAAACTTAGGCGGATTAGTTATTGCTCTGGCAAAATCGCTAATTGCGGGAGACCTTGGTGCTGAAATCGATCTTTCACTAGTGCCAATAGGAAAAATACAAAATACAGACATAATAAACAAGATAATAATGTTTTCTGAATCGCAAAGTAGAATTTTGGTTACTATTGCACCACACAATCAGAAGAGGTTTGAAGAATTGTTTGAAGGTGCAGTTTATTCATGTATTGGCAAAGTAACAGAGAAAAAGGTGCTAAACATAAAGGATGTTTTAAAAGTAGATCTGAAAGATGTGGCATGCTAATATAAAATATTTTTCTTATTATGCTAAATAACTCTTTTACTATATGTAATGTTTATTTAGAATGAATGTATGTTATTAATTTTGGGTAGGTAATTATGTCTATTTTATCGATACTCCTGTTTATCAGTCTTTCTTTACTCAACACTTCAAATAAATTGATGATATGTGCTGCCTTATTTGTGGGAGCTGCTTTAGTTGTAAATTCAATAGCTGAATTTTATGGCAAAAGTAAAGCTATGTACAGTTTAATAGTGTGTACAGTGCTATGTTGTGTTTTTAAATAGCAAAGTTTTAGTTTGATGATATTGATTTCATATACTGCAATTTTAGTCTCTCTTCTCTCAAGCATAATTATTTTTGAAAAATTGAAGTCCAAGTTGAATTTTCATATGGCAAATTTCATTACTTTAATTATAGTATCAGTGGTTGATAGTGCCGTTGTATGTGTTGGATTACTATACAAATTTTCTGTAGGTAAATGCCTATCAATATATACTAGAGACTTAATTTTTAAGTTTTCTTATGCGTCAGTATTGAGCATCTGTTTGTTTGTAGGAATGTATTTATTTTGCTTGGCAAACAAGAAGTGTTTTAAGATTTTCACATAACCTGTTTTCTGATGTAGCTAAACTGACTTTGGGTCCTAGGGGTGTATTTGGTGCGTAACAACAGTTTAGAATTTATAAGTAGCCTAAACCCACAACTGTACAAACATTATGATTTGAGCCTATCAGGGGGTTGTCATTCCTGTCTGGAATCCAGAAAAAAGAATGGTGTCATCCCTGTGCTTGACACATAGCTGT
>NZ_AWUH01000006.1:0-1159 GCF_000689175.1 Wolbachia endosymbiont of Glossina morsitans morsitans
CCTTCTTCTCTACCTTTTGCAGTAGCATCATCAAGTTTTTGAGCGAGGACAGCCTGTTCATCAAGAATACGTTTTATTTCCTGTTCATAGGCAATAAATTCTTTTTCTGACCAGTTGAATCTATTTAGCTCTTCATAGGCCTTTTTAATTATTACATCACTACCTATTATTTTTTCCAGCTCTTCTTCACTAGTCTCATCTGCATATACGAAAAAATAAACCCATTTCTCAACTATATTTTCCAACTGATCTTCCTTATTCTTTGGAATTTTTGGCAACTCAATAGATATAAAATAGAAATCTTTTAGATCATGCTCATTAGTGTCTTCATCTCGAATAGTATGCTTTGATTTGTACTCAGATTTATTAGGAAACAGTACACAATCTGCTATAGCAATGAAGATAATTTCCTTAAGGCTATGATACTGGTCACCTTTATCAGCTTGCCTTGAGTAAGCTTTAGCAGCATAGTATTGGGCACGTTTTTCAAAGCCTTTAGTTCTAGCGACCTGCATCTCGCAAATGTATTGAGCACCTGTAGAATCTCTACAGAGAACATCAACAATACTTTGCTTTTTAGCGGCGATATCGGGGTCTTGAATAGTACTTAAAAACTCCATATCCTTTATTTCATTTTTACCAGTAAAGCCAAGAATATCATTGAGGAAGCGAATAAGGATATCTCTATTTTTTTCAGTACCGAAGATACGCTTAAACGATACATCATTTTTGGGATCAAGAAACTTAGAAAAAGTCATAAGAAAGAACCTTAAAAAGCATTGACGATTATACATAATTCTGAAGAAATGTTCAAGTTTTTATTTTTTAAGTTTTGAATGCGTTAATGAAAAAATGTCTCCCATAGATGGCTTTAGAATGCTACTACGCACCTTAGACGTCTTTTGTACATCTTTTACAACCCTTCTATAAAGCGCTTTTAAAAGGCCGGCAAATGGATGCTATGAGTTTTGGAGCTGTAGGAGACATCAAAGATACCCTTTTTGGTGTATAAAAATACGAATCTACGACAACATCGTTTAAAGAAAATTAGCAGCTAATTAATATCTTCTACCTTTTTATAAAAAAAATAAACAAAAAAAAATTGAAAATTTGATTTGACTTCACCCAAAAGCTATGGCTTTATGCCAATACTGCTAAG
>NZ_AWUH01000007.1:0-17079 GCF_000689175.1 Wolbachia endosymbiont of Glossina morsitans morsitans
GATAAATTCGCACAATGTGCTGCAAATAGCGTTTTTGCAACCACAGCAAGCTATTAGAATGCTAACTATTGCTTTTTATGAAGAAAAGCAAAAACTTCAGAAAATTGGTTTTTACGGCTCTCAGGCTCAACTGATTGCTGCAATGAACCCTTGCAGGTGCCGTTATTTAGGTGATGCAAGCAGATCGTGCAACAAAGCTCCAAAGTGTGGCACAGATTACAAAAACAAAGTATCAGGCCCATTGCTTGATAGAACAGACATATGCATTGAAATGCCAAACGTTAGCATACTCTCTCCTGAAATCTCTGTGGAGGGAGAAAGTACTAAAATCATAAGAGAAAGAGTGATAGCAGCAAGAAAAGTTCAAACTGAGCGCTATAGTGAATTAAATATTCGTTGCAATTCAGAAGTAAGCGGTGAAGCATTTAATAAATTTACTGAACCAGATCAGGCAGGGTTAGAATTGCTGAAATACGTACTGAAAGAAAATTACATTTCCAATCGAGGCTACACACGCGTATTAAAATTTGGAAGAACTATTGCAGATCTTGCAAAAAGTGAAGAAGTAAAAAGAGCACACATTGGTGAAGCGCTCAATTACAGAATAAAGGTATATTAAAAAATTAGTTTACTTGACAGGCAATTTTTTTTACTATATGCTTCCTTAATGAAATTTTAAGATTCTATTTAAGGAGTAGAGTTATGGCATTAACAAATTATGAGTATGGAAAAGGGGATGGCATTTTTCATACTATTTCAGAAGGATATATACGAGCTGAAAAATACTGGGGAATTCCCGGTGCTGCTGGTGGAGCTGGTCAGTACGCTATGCATAATAAAGGGAGAACAGCATTATTTCCGCTTGCAGTAGCAAGTATTGTCTTTACAGCATGGCATATGAAAGCAGGCTTTGTTAGTGCAGCAGAAGCTTCTGGGTTTCTTGCTAAGACTGCCAGTTACTTTGTTGGAACAAATCAAGCAATAGCTGCTTCATTACCTGGATTTATCGGAACAGGTGTTGCTGGTCAGATAGTTGCGGGTGCCATAATGGCAATTGCTGCAGTTGCTGCTGTTTATGGAACATATCAAGTTGCCTCAAAATTAAAAGATGTTGCAGTTGGAGCATTGAAAGGGAAAGATCAGACAATATAATAATCTTCAACAAAATAAAAAGGGATAGCTTTCTGTCCCTTTTTATAAACGTTTTCTATTTTTTGCATCGGTTAAATGATGTCATCTAAGAATCTAGTTGTTGTAATTAACGGCACTTATTAGTATAAATGTTAAGAATAAGTAAATCCCGTTTACTATTTACGCCTATAGAAGTGAAAAGTATTTGCATATTATTTAAAAAGCGGTAACTTATTATCAAGTGAATTCGCTAAATTTGAGTAATTTAAATGTCTATTGATCTTAGTCTGCCGGAGTTGCCTATATTACACCCGAGGATTACCGTTGTGGGAGTGGGTGGTGCTGGTGGAAATGCTGTGAATAACATGATCCAATCTAATTTGCAAGGAGTGAATTTTGTTGTCGCAAATACCGATGCTCAAGCACTGGAAAAGTCGTTATGTGATAAAAAAATTCAGCTTGGCATTAATTTAACTAAGGGGCTTGGTGCTGGTGCTTTGCCTGATGTTGGCAAAGGTGCAGCAGAAGAGTCAATTGATGAGATTATGGAGCATATAAAAGATAGTCATATGCTTTTCATCACAGCAGGAATGGGCGGTGGTACTGGAACCGGTGCAGCACCGGTAATTGCAAAAGCAGCCAGAGAAGCAAGAGCCGCAGTTAAGGATAGAGCGCCAAAAGAAAAAAGAATATTGACTGTTGGAGTTGTAACTAAACCGTTCGGTTTTGAAGGTGTGCGCCGTATGCGCATTGCAGAGCTTGGACTTGAAGAACTGCAAAAATACGTGGATACACTTATTGTCATTCCAAATCAGAATTTATTTAGAATTGCAAATGAAAAAACTACATTTTCTGATGCATTTAAACTTGCTGATAATGTTCTGCACATTGGTATCAGAGGAGTAACTGGCTTGATGGTCATGCCAGGGCTTATCAATCTTGACTTCGCTGATATAGAAACAGTAATGAGCGAGATGGGCAAAGCGATGATCGGCACCGGAGAGGCAGAAGGAGAAGATAGAGCAATTAGTGCTGCAGAGGCTGCAATATCTAATCCATTGCTTGATAATGTATCAATGAAAGGTGCGCAAGGAATATTAATTAACATTACTGGTGGCGGAGATATGACTCTGTTTGAAGTTGATGCTGCAGCTAATAGAGTGCGTGAAGAAGTAGATGAAAATGCAAATATAATATTTGGTGCTACTTTTGATCAAGCGATGGAGGGAAGAGTTAGAGTTTCTGTTCTTGCAACTGGCATTGATGGTCGCAATAATAAATCAGAAACTTCACCTATAAGTCAGAGCGAAGACTCAGAGAAAGAGAAATTTAAGTGGCCATATAGTCAAAGTGAAAGTACACAAGACAAAACACTGGAAACAAAACCAGCTGAACAGGTAAGCGAAGGAGCTAAGTGGGGCAGCAATATCTATGATATACCAGCTTACTTAAGAAGAAAAAAATAATGCAATTTTGGCTACTTAAGTCAGAGCCAAGTGGATACTCATGGCAAAAAGTGGAAAAGGAGCAGGTAGTTGAGTGGGATGGTGTGCGCAATTATCAAGCTCAAAGTTACATGAAAATTATGAAAGCAAGCGATCTTGCGTTTTTTTATCATACAGGTAAAGAGAAAGCAATACTTGGAATCGTTGAAGTATTTAAAGAGTATTATCATGTTAATGATCCCAAGTTCGGATTAGTGAATGTAAAGTTTTTGAAACCTTTAAATAACCAAGTAACGTTAAATAATATAAAACAAAACCCACTTTTGAAAAATATGATTATATTAAAACAACCACGTTTATCAATTGCCCCAGTTTCGGAAATTGAATGGAATGAAATAATAAGGATGAGTGATGTGTAATACCTGTCATTTCAGTTCCTAAATGATGTCATCTCAGCACGCAACGCACAGCTGTATGAATATTTGTCTCGAAGGCAGTGCATTAAACGTTATAGCCGATTTTGCATCAAACACAAAGGTGTCATTCCAGTGCTTGACACTGGAATCCAGCCTTAATGCAACCACATTAAAGCCGTTGCGTTTTGATATAAGATTAGCTACTTTTATACTCACTAACTTGATGTCTAATCAAAATTCCTGGATCCCAGTGCCTAGACACTGGTATGACATCCTTCTAGTGTACAATATTCGTACAGTTGTGTACATGACACAAGGGTCTATAACTCTTCTTTTTTGGATTCCAGTGTCAGCTATTTGCATGACACCCTTACTGATGTGTCACTCATGTTAGAAGTAAATATTCTTGACAAGAAATGGTGCAGCATTATAGAAAATCCTAAAAATTTTGTATTAGGTGTCATCAATGCTTCTCTAAAAGAATTAAAAATATACCACTATAAACCAAATATATCAATAGCTCTGGCTGATGATGACTTGCTACATCAACTTAATTTAAAATTTAGAGAAATGGATAAGCCAACTAACGTACTATCATTTCCGTATGAACAATTGTCTAATGAGTGCGATTTAGGAGACATAGCAATTTCAATAGACACAATAAAAAGAGAATCGCATGAGTATTGTATACCCATTCTTGCTCACATTGCACACATGTTAGTGCATGGATTACTGCATTTACTTGGTTATGATCACCAAAAAAAAGATGAAGAAATTATAATGAAAAATCTAGAAAGAGAGATTTTAGCTTCGCTTGGCTACAATATGTGCACGATTTAAAAGGAATTTTATAAAAATATAGTAGATGATAATAAAATATGTTATCTACAAAGGGTTTTAGCTATAAACAATAAAAGGTAAGTGATATGGTTCAGTTTTCTTTGCCAAAGAATTCTAAAATTAATCAAAAGGGCAAAATTTATCCTATTCCTGCTAGAGCAAAAAACATCAGAAGATTTCAAATTTACCGTTGGTCTGCTGATGACGAGAAAAACCCTAGAATAGACACATTTTTTATTGATATGGATAATTGTGGCCCTATGGTACTTGATGCATTAATAAAAATAAAGGATGAAATAGATTCGACTTTAACTTTCAGACGTTCTTGTAGAGAAGGCATATGTGGATCTTGTGCCATGAATATTGACGGAACCAATACTCTTGCATGTACTAGATCTATACATGATATAAAAGGTGACGTAAAAATATATCCATTACCTCACATGTATGTAATAAAGGACCTAGTCTCGGATTTGAGCCAATTTTATGAGCAATACAAATCAATTAAACCTTGGTTACAAGCAGATAAGCCTGCCCTACCAAATAGAGAATACTCTCAATCTTCTGAAGATAGAAAAAAATTAGATGGCTTGTCCGACTGTATATTATGTGCTTGCTGTTCGACTGGTTGCCCAAGCTACTGGTGGAATAGTGATAAATTTTTAGGACCAGCAATACTATTACAAGCTTACAGATGGATTGCTGACAGCCGTGATAATAAGACAGGTGAAAGACTTGATGTTTTAAACGACCCATTCAAGTTGTATCGTTGTCATACAATAATGAATTGCACAAAAACTTGTCCTAAAGGACTTAATCCAGCAAGAGCAATAGCGAAAGTAAAACAGCTCATGGTAGAGAGAGAAGGAGTTTAAGTATTATCTTTTGCATTCTTCGTAAGAGAACAGCAAACCTTCCGAAGCGTAGGGTATTGTTAATACCCTGAACGCTTTTCCATTCGTGAAATGCATCATATCATCATACGATTCAAATAATTTTTTGAACAACTCATGTCTTTGATTACTAATAGTTTGAAAATCCTCTTTTTCTAAAAGCTTTTTAGATTCGCAGAGGTAAAGCATAACTTCATGATAAGTTGGGTAAGATGCCAAAAATTTTGGGTCAAATTGAAAGGTTTTTATAAAAGCATTATTATAAAATTTTAGCTTTTGATTCTTACTATATATTACTATAGCAACCGGTAACCTCTCAAGCAAATTTTTCTGTGTAGCTAAATAACTGTTTAATTCAGTATATAATTTCTCTGCATCACTAACATCTTTCCCATACATTACTATGCTACCAGAACCTTGTATTGGAATTTTAACAAAATCGAAAACCTTAGGTTCGTTCTTATAAGTTATGACATGTCTTCCTGGTTTTGTGCTATGAGCGCTACCGGTAATAGCAAATTTCTTAGAACCATCTACATATTTATCATAAAACAAGTTATAAAATTCCACCTTTCTACTCTTGTTATATCTTAGTATTGGAAATGGTAAAGAGTTGAAAACGTTTTTATAGCTCTCCACTTCCTGTGTAAGCTTACTATTTTCTAACGCAAGTCCGTTAGCCTTTATCTTACAGTCTGAGACATTCCTTATCCATAACAGCACACCTATCACATTGTTAAAATCATCTATTATGCTTCTACCGTAACATATGCAATAAACCTCACTGTCTTTTGACTTTAAATCTAGAGTAAAAGATTTATTTATTTCCTTTGCCTCAACAAAATTTTTGATTAAGCTTTCTGATTGCTCAAAAAAATTCACAAACTCATTAAATGAGTAAAAAACAGTATTAAGCAAAATTAGTAAATTGGGAGAGAACTTTTCTATACGTTTTTTTGCATCCCAAATATAAAACCCATCATTCACAGTATCAATTAAATTATTTATGATAACATTTTGATGCTGTAAGTTCTTAATCTTATTACTAATTTTTAATTTAGAATAAGAGAGAAAGAATAATATTAGAATCAATATTAAAACCACTTCATACAAAAAAAACATAGCACTTTTAAAACAAATGTAAAAATTTGTAACCGCTCAGAACTATGCTGAAGAGGTATATAAGTAAAGATTGCCTAACATTTGAAAGCCCAATCTCTTATAAAGGTTCACAGAAGATTTCATACAATGTGCTACTATATATTTGCATTCAAGCTGTTTAGCTATCTTTATTCTTTCGAAAACCATTTGGGTACCTATTCCACGATTCCTGTAAATTGGTAAAACTCCATCACTATAAAAACCAGCTACGCTGTCTTGAACATAAAGACCGCATGTCCCAATAATTTCATTATTTAGTGTTACAAGAAAAAATCTTAATCTTGAGTTCTTATCATCATAATTTGATAATCCGCGAAAAAATGTGCTGACAATTCCAACGCCATGATAAAAAATTTTAGAAGTGTGTAGATCTAACTGTTCTAAGAGGTTGCTACCATTCACAGCATTTAACCTCAAGTTTGGAATAACATCAGCAGGTAAAAAGTAATTTTTCATATTAAGTAAAGCTTTTTTTGGTGTGCTAACGTGTTTTATTTCACACTTTTCTAAAATATCTCTTATTTTCATATGTGAATTTATTACCCATGTTGCTTCTATATCTCTTGTTCTGAGATAATCTAGAGTTTTTTGTATAGAAAGCTCGGTACATTGATCTCCACAGAACACAAAATTAAATAATGACTCCCTGGTACCATTTATTGTAAATATGATATTATCAAATTCATCGTGTACTTCCCACTCAGATAAATTCGCTGTGTACAGTATATAATCCTTTAGATTTTGAACAATTAAGCTTGAATAATAAATTTTTTTATCCTGCATACACCAACAATAAACAATAAAAGGCTCCTATAAGAACACAGGCTAAAATTGCAGCTATAACGTCATCTAGCATAATACCTAAAGGACCTTTGGTATTTTTATCGATTAAATTTATAGGCCACGTTTTCATTATATCAAAAAACCTAAAAGAAAAAAAGCACAACAACAACGAAGAACAATTCATCTCTTGGGTTAACAATATCGAAACTAAAAGTATCGTCAGCAATTGACCAAGCACTTCGTCAATTACTACCTCTTTTGGATCACATGAAGTCTTGTAATGTTTTATATAATTACCTGTAGACCATAATCCAATTAAGAATAAAAAAGAAATAATTGCTGCACCTAAAATTTTGTTGCTCAGGATTACAGGAACAAGCGGAAAAGAAGCCAAACTACCCACAGTACCTGGCATTTTTTTTACTGTTCCAGACAGCCACCACGTTGATATTAATTTATATAAAAATTTCACAATATATCCAAATACAAAATTAACTTATAAGAACAGAAATAGTATCCTCTATAGAGGCGCTTTCATACAATAATCTATAGACCGCTTCACATATAGGCATTTTTATCTTTAGCTTTCCTGCTAAATTAAATATGGACTCAGCAGTGCTAAAACCTTCAATCACTGACTTGCCTTCTGACAAAATCTGCTGAACATTAAAGCCATTGTCACTATTACCTATTTTAAACCCAAAAGATAAGTTTCTTGAATTCAAGGATGTGCATGTCATAATTAGGTCACCCAGACATGCTGGCCCAAGTAGTGTATTTATATCCACACTACCGTCACCAATTTTTGCTGAGTATAAAGCCTTAATTTCGCTCATACTTTTCGTAATCAATGCTGCATGAGCATTAAACCCAAGTTTACTACCTAAAACAATCCCACACGCTATAGCAAAAACGTTCTTTAACGCTGCACAAATCTGTACTCCTATAATGTCGTTACTAAACTCCAATTTAACATTTTCTTGTTGCAGCTCTGATACTAGCTTTGAACCTAATGTGTTATTTTGGCATGCAAGAACCATTGAATAGGGTAATTTTCTTGCAACTTCTACAGCAATGCTAGGACCTGAAAAAATAGCAATAGGATTGTTAGGTAAAATTTCATTTACTATTTCACTAGGTAATTTTAAAGTAGACTTTTCTATTCCCTTACAAGCTAAAATTATTGCTACATCTTTTTTCAGATTACAATTATGCAATTGCTGACATACCTTCCTCAGAGACTGAGTGGGAACAGCGAGGATTGTTACTGAAGCATTAATTGTGTCTTCAATAGCCAATTTTACTGACACATTATCAGAAATTCGACAACCGGGTAGCTTGTCACTTTCTCTTTTCCCGTTGATTGATTCAAATGTAGTTTCATTGCGAGTCCACAAAATCACATCTTTCTTACTACCTAATGAAATTGCGATTGCTGTACCCCATGCACCAGCACCTAAAATTGATATTGCCACACAATATTCCTGAAAATATTACTTATACTTTAAAATAGTAGGATAAGTAAATTATAAATATAACACAGACATGTAGAATGGTTAAATATTTATTAACCGAATCTTTTAATAATAGTAACTTTAATTCAATATTTACTAAAAATATTATTACTATCATGGTATGTCTATTATATTTTAGATCTATTTATATAACTTTGGAACAATATATTTACTATTAATTAATAAGTATAATTTTGATCATTTGTTAATAAAAATTTGATTTATTACTTTCCTTAGTTATATATATTACTAAAATTATAAATTATTTATGCGGTGTAAAATATGGGCATATTATTAATTGAAGATGATCAAGTAAGTGCAAAGACTGTGGTTAACGCCTTAACTTCTGATGGACATTTCTGTGACATTGTTATTTCTGCACAAGATTATAACAATAATATGGTTTCCTCAAACGGAGATTACTATGAACTAGTTATTTTAGATATACACTTGCCTGGTGATATTGACGGATATGATATATTGCTAAGACTAAGAAGTGCAAAAATCAAAGTTCCTGTCTTAATACTTTCATGTATATCCGCTGTCAATCACAAAGCTAAAGGACTCGGGTATGGTGCCGATGATTACTTAACCAAACCATTTCATAAAAGTGAGTTATTAGCTCGAATTAAGGCCATAGTGCGTCGTACTAAAGGCCATCCTGAATCGGTGATAAAGATTGGTAATATAAATATCAATTTTGATCACAGGATTGTTGAGGTGAAAGGTAAAACGGTTCACCTTACTAATAAAGAGTATTCTATGATAGAATTGCTAGCACTGCGTAAAGGAACAGTATTAACTAAAGAAATGTTCTTAAATCATCTTTACAATGGCTTAGATGAACCTTCAGATAACAAGATAGTTGATGTTTTTATGTGCAAATTACGTAAGAAACTTGAAAGTGCAAATGATGGAAAAAGCCACATAGAAACCGTTTGGGGCAGAGGGTATGTTCTGAAAGAGTATATTGATGATGAAGAATATTCTAATGTTAATGTAGGCGAAAGTAGTGATGGCTATCAAGCAGAACAAGTGAAGGACAACGCATGAAATGCCTATACATTTAAATATAGCATGGCTTATATCGCACGTATCATGTGAACGCCTAGGTGAAATATAAGCCGTTCATGTATATCCGCTGTCAATCACAAAGCTAAAGGACTCGGGTATTGTGCCGATGATTACTTAACCAAACCATTTCATAAAAGTGAGTTATTAGCTCGAATTAAGGCCATAGTGCGTCGTACTAAAGGCCATCCTGAATCGGTGATAAAGATTGGTAATATAAATGTCAATTTTGATCACTGGATTGTTGAGGTGAAAGGTAAAACGGTTCACCTTACTAATAAAGAGTATTCTATGATAGAATTGCTAGCACTGCGTAAAGGAACAGTATTAACTAAAGAAATGTTCTTAAATCATCTTTACAATGGCTTAGATGAACCTTCAGATAACAAGATAGTTGATGTTTTTATGTGCAAATTACGTAAGAAACTTCAAAGTGCAAATGATGGAAAAAGCCACATAGAAACCGTTTGGGGCAGAGGGTATGTTCTGAAACAGTATATTGATGATGAAGAATATTCTAATGGTAATGTAGGCGAAAGTAGTGATGGCTATCAAGCAGAACAAGTGAAGGACAACGCATGAAATGCCTATACATTTAAATATAGCATGGCTTATATCGCACGTATCATGTGAACGCCTAGGTGAAATATAAGCCGAGTTCTGTTTATGTAGCTATTTATCTGGAGTAAATGTTACCATTTACCGCATGCGATTTACCCGAGTAGATATGAGGAAAACATAAAATCTACTTCTATTTAATCTTGCTCCTAGTGTTGGTTACTCGACTATCAATGTTGCCATTGCCATGGTGTGCTCTTATCACACCTTTTCACCCTTACCTAAGAATATTTTAGGCGGTAATTCTCTGTAGCCCTATAACTGGAGTTACCTCCGGCGGGCATTACCCATCACTATTTTTCCTTGGAGCCCGGACTTTCCTCTGCTATGTTTATCACACAACAGCAGCTACTTATTTCACCTAGGAACTATACTTTAACATGAAAATCACAAAAGCAAAAGACAATTTCCTAACAGTCTACATATTAAAAAACATTTAGACAAATAGCTAAAGGTGATATTCCGGCACATCATCACTATCCCAAGATAAGCTTTTTTCACTTTTAGACTCCGCTTCAGTTAATCAAGAGCCTGGTCCACCGCTTGAAGACGATGAGCTACTTCTTGATCGACTACTACTTTCTACTGATATACTATTTAGCACTGTTTCAGATTGATATTTAATAGTTCGCATTCTGTTACCAGTGGTAAAAATTTCTTCATCGCTACTTGAAGATGATCGCCTTCTATAACCCAAATCAGTTAGTTCTAATACAGGAGCAGCATTACGACCCTTAACATATCTATATGCTATGAATCCTATAATTCCAACAATACCTATTGCTCCAACCAAAGATCCCCCTATCATTCCTGCCTTATTAGACCCTATAGCAAGTTGAGTAGGTTGTGGTGAAGAAGTAGACTGAGGAAGTAAAGTCGTGGTGAATATAGGAGTTGTTGACTCTTTTGTTCTAGTATAGCCTTTCTTATAATAGTCCGAATGCGATAAAATATGTGTGTACGGCTATAGCAGGCCAGTAGCATATTACGGTCTGTTCGGATTATTGTAAAAAGATCTATACTTGGTATACTAAATACTGTTTGTGTAGTTTTCTCTGAGCTTGTTATTGGCGCAGTTGGTTCCACTGTTACTGTGCTTGTTTGAGTCGTTGATTCTGTTGAAGGTTTACTCATCGTAGAAGTCGACGCACCAGTCGCTGCTGTAGGTTTTACAGTACTTGTCTCAGTCCCTGAAGTTACTATCGGCACACTAGTTGACGTTGTAGCAACCGTGGTCGCTTGTGAACTAGTAGTTGTTTTTGCTACTGTCGTTGACTCCGTTGAAGGTTTACCTCTTGTAGAAGTAGGTGCAACGGCTTCCGTTGTCAATTTAGTAGTCTTCACAGCGTCGGTTTCTGCTGTGCTAGTAATTGCAGCAGTCGGCGTTTTCTTAGAAGTCACAACCGTTTCTGCAACAGTTATAGGAGCCGCGGTACTTCGAGAAATAATATCTGGCGTTAATCGACCGTTAATGATATTAACAAAATCACTGAGAGTTTTTATGCTATTTGCCGGTATTATTGTTGCTTCAGAAGATTTTCCAGAGCCGTTTTGATTAAAAGTTACAATATTTTCTCCACTTACCGCAGTTACGATAAAACCACCCTGACCGTTGCCTTTAATATATAATTGCTCTATAGGATCTGTAAATTGATAGATAGGAAAATCTGAAACTGATCCATTTTTAAGTAGAGTTGCTATATGTAACCTCTGCTCATTAGCTGATTGGTCATTTTTAAGAAAAGCAACTAGATCATTTCCTTCCGTTTGTTCAACATACTGCAAAAAGCTTATTTCATGTTCTCTAGAAAGAGATAGTGCTTTATTATCTATTTGACCTTTTCGATTACCAAGTAAAAAGCCATTAACTCCATTCTTCAGACCCTGAATCACTTTAGCCATATCAAATTTAAAAATACGTGTTTTTCTCACCTCTTGATTTTCCTAAGTAATCCTTTTGCTCACTTGCGAATAAAGCATCGTGTTTCCATTTATAGCTCTTTTTACAATAATCCGAACAGACCGTAATATGCTACTGGCCTGCTATAGCCATAAACACATATCTTATCGCATTCGGACTATTATAAGAAAGGCTATAATGCCAATTGCCCCTGATTATCAAAATTGAACAATTTTCTTTCTGTAACACCTTTTTCTCCAGTCAATATCTTAAATTTTCCGCTCTCACTTGACTTTAAGTACCAAGAAACTAAAGTTTGATCCTTTAAGTTATGGGCGATTACAATTACGTCACCATTACCAACTTTCACTGCTCTTGGTTGAAAGTAACTATTGCCCACATTTGCAAGACTATTATTATCAATATTCTTTTGTAATTTGTATTTATGGCTATAGCAGTCCAGTAGCATATTACGGTCTGTTCGGATTATTGTAAAAAGAGCTATAACTCCAACTTTATCTATTTCAGCTGAATCTTCTATTAATGTGAGAGATAATTGATCTTTGAACTCATTTGCTACGCTGATATTTGTACCACATTCGTATGTTTTTGATTGATATAATGGACTAATAAGTAATTTTACTTTACCGCTTCAATTAATTCTACGTTTGTTGGATTAAAACCTATCGCTTCTTTAATTTCCGGTGTATTTGAGTTGATCCCGAGCAATCTTCTTAATATAGACATAATTTTATTTAAAATATTAATAAAATGCTATTATGATTACTCCTGTGTGTTAATGTCAATGAAAATTTTAACTAAAATTAAAAAATTAATACAATATTTTATACGAAAAGGTAAATATAAGCTTGAAGAGGGCTAAGAAGCTTTATGCTATTTCTCAAAAAACCATCAGTTGCAATCATTGGTTCTACAGGTATAATCTGTTAAAGTTTGCACGAGTCTCATGAATGATAGAAAAAGAAGAGCAGTTTAGTTTTACATCAGAAAACCTCAAGAAAGCGGGAAAGTTTATAGAGAAGTATCCCAAAGGTAGAGAAGGTAGTGCTGTTATACCTTTACTATATCTGGTTCAAGAGCAATGCGGATGGGTTTCTGAATCTGCTATGCGTTATGTTGCTGATCTGCTGCATATTCCACATATTCGTGTATATGAGGTGGCAAATTTTTACACCATGTATAATTTAAAACCAGTAGGCAAATATCTAATACAAATTTGTAGAACAACTCCTTGCTGGTTGTGCAATAGTGAAGAAGTTTTAAATACCTTTAAAAAAAAACTTGGAATCAATATCGGTGAGACTACTAAAGATAATTTGTTCACTTTAAAAGAAGTTGAATGCCTAGGTGCATGCGTTAATGCTCCCGTTGTGCAGATCAATAATGACTTCTATGAGAATCTTACTCCTGAGAAAGTAGAAAACATCATAACAGAACTTTCAGGCAAATAGATGAAAGAAGAATTTTCATTCAAGAGAATCAAGCAATCAGGTTCTGCAAGAGTTGGAACAATTAACACTCCAAATGGAAGCGTAGAAACCCCCGCATTTATATTCTGCGCAACAAAAGCTGCAATTAAAGCTGCAGATATTGAAAGAATAAGTGAAGCTGGTACCCAAATCATACTTTCCAACACCTATCACCTAATGCTTCAACCAGGAGAGAATACTGTTGCAAAAACTTGGTGGTTTGCGCAAGGATGGAATGGGCCAATGCTAGCTGACTCAGATGGATATCAGATATTTAGCTTAGGCCACGGATCAGTTTCGGAAGAGATAAAAGGAATAAGAAAAAAACAAAAAACTTTGATCAAAATTAATGAGGATGGGGCAATTTTCCGTTCTTACATTAATGGTAAAATTTATTGCTTAACTCCTGAAAAATCTGTACAAATTCAACAGAAATTAGGTGCAGATTTAATCCTAGTTTTAGATGAATGCACTTCATTTCATGTAAGCAAAGAATACACAGCAAAATCAATGCTCATGAGCCACAGATGGGCTGAACGTTCTTTAAATGAATTTGAAAAAAACAATAATGGCAAGCAGGCACTGTATGGAATTAGTCAAGGCGGAGTGTATCAAGATTTACGTAGAGAAAGTTGTGATTTTATCAACGATTTGCCATTTTTTGGTCAAGCAATAGGTGGATCACTTGGTCAAAGTAAAGAGCAGATGCATGATGTAGTTTCTTTCACTATGGACCACCTGAAAAAAGACAGGCCTACTCATTTGCTTGGTATTGGTGGAATTGCGGACATCTTTCGCGGAGTAGAGCTTGGAATTGACACGTTTGATTGCGTGCATCCAACCCGCTTAGCAAGGCATGGTGGCGCACTTGTTAAAGTAAAAAACAGAAATTCTATTTCTTCAAAGTGCAAAGAGCATATTAATTTGCGGAATCAACGATTTGAGCTGGACAACAACCCAATTGAAAGTGACTGTTTATGTTTTACCTGCAGAAAACATTCAAGAGCTTATATACACCATTTACTGAAAGCTAAAGAGCTCCTGGCTTGCACGCTCGTTACCATTCATAATATTTTCTTTATGAATAAGTTAATGGCATCAATAAGGCAGGCTATATTAGTTGATAGGCTAGATCGGGAGAAAAATAATTGGATTAGTGAGACACCACTACACTGTGAATTATACACCTAGTTCATATTTTTCTACGCTTATTTTATATTCCCTAAAACCGAAAAAGCCTTCCTCTTCCTACTCTTTCTTCCTTGGCTAATCCATAGTTAGCGTTTTTTGCACATGTGCGTTGCATTTTTTAATCTTCTTTAAAAACTTGACAATACATGACAACACTGGTATGTTAAAAATATAGTTTTTGTGAGGTATTTATGATTAACAATAAAGAAAAACACCAAATAGCGTTTTGCGTTTCAGCCGTTACATTCTTAGCTGGGTTATCATTAATCGCAACTGCAATTGCAGTGGGTACCGTACCTGCTATAGCTGCTTGTCTAGTGATAGGAGTAATTTTGACTGTCTTGTCTGGTGTGCAAGCAGTAGAAAGCTATTTATTTTTACGAAACAGCGAGAAAACTTTGAATAAACTGATAAGTAATATACGCGATGAACCAGAAAGCAAACTTTTTATAGAAAGGATTTTGCAACCGTTCATTGAACTTTTTAGTGAGCTTAAGCAACATAATTAAAGTACACTAAGCTTTAAGCATAGAACCCACTTTATCGAAACTTGGCAATGATTCAATTTCTCCAATTGCAGCTAGAGTGGTTTTTTCATGCTGAGATAACAATTCTTCTGCTGCTTTTTTTACGTTAGCAGTGGTAACTGCACTAATTTTTTCTATTAATTCATTTTTACTGATGTACCTATTATAGTTACCGTAGTAGTGTCCCAATGTTTCAGCACGTGAGCTAACACTTTCGCGTGACATTAAAATTTGGGATTTTATTCGCTCTTTCACTCTATTTACTTCTTCTTCCCTCAGATTATCTTTCTTCAACTCTGTCGTCATAGATTTTAAAAGCTTATCTAAGTTACTACTATCTGTGCCAGCAAAAACGGAAAACATCCCTGTATCAGTGTAGCTGGAATTAAATGAATAAACAGAGTAAGCTAATCCCTGCTTTTCCCTTACTTCCTGGAACAGGCGTGATGACATTCCGCTCCCTAATATAGAATCAAGGACTTGAAACGTGTGATATTTTTCGTCATGGCGAGAAACAATAGGTAGATCAATTAGCAAGTGTACCTGATCTAATTTACGATGTTCTAAATACTCACCACCAGTACAGCTCGCATTTTGGCTTTTTTTCAGCTTTTTAGAATGAATCTTTGAGAGAAAATCTTTGGTTAATGCAACAACTTCTTCATGTTCAACATTTCCTGCAACGGCAAATAGCATATTCTCACCAAAGTAATGCTCATTTATGTAATTATCTAGATCTCCTCGAGTAAAAGATTTTACAGTATTTTGCGTGCCTAAGATTGACCTACCAAATGGTTGGTCTTTATAAGCTGCCTCAAAATATTTGTCGAAAATAATGTCACTTGGTGAATCATTAGTTTGAAAAATCTCTTGTATTACAACACCCTTCTCACGTTCCAATTCATCTTCTGGAAACGTGGAATTCATCAATATATCTATTAATATATCAATACCAGTTTTTATGTCTTTCTTGAGGACTTTTGCATAATAGGTGGTGCTTTCCCTACCGGTGCTAGCGTTGAAAACTCCACCTATGTCATCAAAAGCTTTTGCAATTTCAAAGGCAGTTCTTGTCTTCGTCCCTTTGAAAGCCACGTGTTCTAAAAAATGGGATATTCCATTTTGCTTTGCACTTTCTGCTCTACTGCCAACACCAACTCGTATGCTTAAAGCTACGGAATCAATATCACGCACCTGCTCAGTTATTATGCGCAGACCATTATCTAATTTTGTTACCCGGGGTATATTCATCTCATATATTCTTCTAAGTTCTCTTCTGCAAAATCCCAATTAATCAAATGATCAAGGAAAACTTTTATGTAGTCAATTCTACGGTTTTGACAATCTAAATAATAGGCGTGCTCTTTATGTAGTCAATTCTACGGTTTTGACAATCTAAATAATAGGCGTGCTCCCACACATCCATAGTGAGTAGTGGCACTTGGCCATAAATTATTGGCAAATCTGCATTTGGAGTTTTGGTGATTTTGAGCTTTCCTAACCTACCTTTTTCGAGCACTAGCCGTACCCATCCACTACCAAATTGGCTTACTCCATGACTCGAAAATTCTTCATAAAATTTATCAAAGCCACCGATATCGTATTGAATTTTTTTTGCTAGAAGACTACCATCTTTAGGCTTACCACCACCATTTTTTTTCATTGAATTCCAATAAAAAGTGTGATTCCAAACTTGTTATTAATTCCTCAATTTTTACATGTTGATAATCCGTATTTTCAACTAGCTCATTGAGATTATTTAAATATCCTTTATGGTGCTTATCATAATGAAAATCCAAAGTTTTTGCAGATATGTAAGGCTTAGGTTTATCATATGGTAATTCAGGTAAAGTAAAACTCATGCCAACCTCTTTATTTTTGACCTACTTGGATGGTAGGGCAATATATGCTTTTATGCAACATATAATTAATAGCTAAAACGTTTAGGTATCTAGTGCATTATTCTAAATTATACTACAATAACGATTATTATATAAGCCATAGAAATGGATTAAATGCAAAAGTTACTTGACACCCTTCGCCAGCCCCCTTATCATGAAACTGAAGCTATTGTATTTGCTTTCGCCAATCTGCAGATT
>NZ_AWUH01000008.1:0-1942 GCF_000689175.1 Wolbachia endosymbiont of Glossina morsitans morsitans
GCAGCAATAGATTAAATATATCTGGATTTGCCTTTTCTATCTCATCAAATAAGATTACCTGATATGGTCTTCTCCTCACTGCTTCAACAGTTAATCTGCCACCTTGTTCATAGCCAACATACCCTGGAGGCGCGCCAATTAACTTTGAAACAGAATGTTTTTCCATATATTCTGACATATCAAAACGCAAAAGCGCTGATTGATCGTCAAAACAGAAATTCAGCAAGGGCTTTTGCCAATTCTGTTTTTCCAACTCCGGTTGGACCCAAGAATAAGAATGAACCAAAAGGTCGATTAGTATCTTGCACACCAGAGCGAGAGCGCCTAACTGCATTACTTATCGCTTCTATTGCATCTTTCTGCCCTATTACTCTTCTTCCTATTTCATTCTCCATGTTGAGAAGTTTTTCCTTTTCGCTGTGCATCATGTTATCAACTGGAATTCCTGTCCACTTTGAAACAATGTTTGCAATATCATCTCCAGTCACTTCTTTCTTTAAGAAACTATCAGTAACCTTTTCCTGATTTTTTAATTCATTCTCAAGCTGAGGAATCACACCATACATCAGCTCTCCTGCTCTTCCCAAATTCCCACTACGCTGAACTAATTCCAACTCTTTTCTAGCGTTATCTAATTTTTCGGCTGTTTCTTGTATTCTAGCTATTTTATTCTTTTCCATCTGCCATTTGCTGTTCAAGTCAGCAAATTTACTGTTTAGATTTTCGATCTCTTCATTTATCTTTTTTAAACGCTGTTTAGAATTTTCATCACTTTCTTTTTTTAAAGCCTCTGCTTCAATCTTTAGCTGTATAACCTTTCTCTCAAGTTCATCAATAACTTCAGGCTTGCTATCCATTTCAATTCTCACCCTGCTTGCTGCTTCATCAATCAAATCAATTGCTTTATCAGGTAAAAACCTATCTGTTATATATCTACTGGACAACGTTGCAGCAGCAATTATTGCGCCATCTGTAATTCTTATACCATGATGCACCTCATATCTTTCCTTCAAACCCCTGAGTATTGAAATGGTATCAGTTTCAGTTGGTTGAGAGATAAACACAGGCTGAAAACGCCTTGCAAGTGCAGGATCTTTTTCTATATGCTGACGATATTCATCTAAAGTTGTGGCTCCTATACAGCGAATTTCTCCACGCGCAAGAGCAGGCTTCAGCAGATTCGAGGCATCCATTGCACCACTTGTTGCTCCTGCTCCAACTAAAGTGTGCAATTCATCGATGAATAATATAATCTTTCCCTCCGCTCTCGAAATCTCATTAATCACTGCTTTTAACCTTTCCTCAAACTCTCCTCTAAACTTAGTGCCAGCAATTAGTGCTCCAAGATCCAAAGCTAAGACCTTTGCATCATGCAAACCAAGTGGCACATCGTTTGCAACAATTCTATTTGCAAGCCCCTCAACTATTGCAGTTTTTCCAACACCAGGTTCACCGATCAGCACTGGATTATTTTTTGTCCGCCTCAGTGATACCTGCATAGTTCTTCTGATCTCTTCATCACGACCAATTACAGGATCAAGCTTTCCTTGCATAGCAAGCTCTGTAACATCTTTTGTATATTTCTTTGCCGCGTTTAATTTTTCCTCACTGTTTGGCGAGTCCGCACTGCTGCCCTTTCTCATTTCTGCAATAACTGAGTTCAGTTTTTGTAGAGTCACACCATTCTCTGCCAGAATTTTGCCTACAGTATCATCTTTTTGTGCAGTGAGGCCCTGTAGTAAACGCTCAACAGCAACAAATGAATCTTTATTTCTTCTTGCAATACCAATTGAATCTTCAAAAACTTTTGCTATTTCTCTTGAAAGTTGAAGGCCACCACTTCCTGGACCTTCAATTACTGGCAACTTTTTTATTGCGCTATCCACAGCATCAGAAATACTTTGCACACTTCCACCACAAGCGTTTATCAAATCCTGAACTA
>NZ_AWUH01000009.1:0-2612 GCF_000689175.1 Wolbachia endosymbiont of Glossina morsitans morsitans
ATGCCTTTTGAGTTAATCTTTCCTTCATTTCGAGGTAAAAATTTTTGGATTATTTTTTTCTACTGTAGTATCCATTTTTTTACCTCTAAACCTATTAACTAATAAAAGTATAAACTTAGAGGTATTAATTTTGTAATAACAATGCTAATAGATTACCGCAGTTTCAATAAGCATCACCAGAGGATTCTCTATATAATGCTTAAAGGTATTTAAAAACTTTGCTCCGAGTGCCCCATCAACTGCTCTATGGTCAACAGAGAGCGTTACTGTCATTATTTCCGCTATTTCTATTTTCTCATTCATAACAATTGGTTGTTTTTTTGATGCACCAACTGCAATAATGCAAGATTGCGGCGGATTGATTATAGCACTGAAGGCTTTTATACCAAACATCCCTAAGTTGGAGATAGTAAACCCTCCTCCTTGAAACTCTTCAGGTTTCAATTTTCCAGATCTTGCTCTGCTTACTAAATCTTTCACTTCTTTTGATATAGATAAAATACCCTTTTTATCAGCATTTTTTACTATAGGAGTAATTAGCCCATCTTCAAGTGCCACAGCGATTGAAATATCTATATTTGAATATCTCAGTATTTTGTTATCTATCCACGAAGAATTTATATCAGGAAATTTTTTCATGCTGAAAGCTGCAGCTATTATGATTAGATCATTAATTGTTACTTTATTGTTTTCATCTGCTGAGTTAATCTCGTTTTTTAACGATATTAACTTATCAACCTGGCAATCTACAGTTAAATAAAAATGTGGAACATTCTGTTTTGATTCAGTCAGGCGCTGTGCTATCACTTGGCGCATGTTGCTTACTTCAACTATGGTATCTTTCTCAGGACTTTCAGTATGTATACCACTGCCTAAAAACTCCAACACATCAGCCTTAATTATGCGACCATATGGTCCTGTACCTTTTAATTGCTGCACATTAACCCCTTCATTTTGAGCTATTTTCTTAGCTAATGGGCTTATTTTTGTTCTACCTTCTGCACAACCCTCTGTCATCTGAGTAGCTGACACTGGGATCCATTCTTCTTTTCTAGATCCCAGTGTCAAGCACTGGGATGACATTGAGGGGTTGGATTCCAGCTTCACGCGCTGGAATGACACCGAAGAATGACTTATTGGCTTTCCGTTTAAATCTTGGTGTTCTGATTTTTGATTATCAACAGCACTTTTTGTCACTTCCTTTTTAACTGCACTATTGATGGAAGTTGAAGTATAGTTGTTAAGTGCACTTTCATCTTCTCCTTCTTCCAGCATTAAAGCTATTGGTTGATTTACAGACACGCCACTTGTTCCTTCTGTTATTAAAATTTTTGCTATGACTCCTTCATCTATAGATTCAAACTCCATTATGGCTTTATCAGTCTCTATCTCAGCAATTACGTCGCCTACTTCAACTTTGTCTTGTTCTTTTTTATGCCACTTTACAATTTTTCCTCCAGCTTTGCTCATTGTTGGTGAAAGAGCAGGCATTAATATTTCTATAGGCATTGATTTTGCATTTAAAGATCTATTCAATTTTTAATTTACTCTTTATCTTATGTCAACCTAATCGTGAATTATGATGAATAAGTCTGTTACACTATCCCTCACGTTATCCCAGTGCGTGACACTGGGATCTTGGTTCAGTACTATTATCCTATTGTTTTTATTATTTAGCCATAGCTTGTTTGCTAACAACTTTGTTTCAACCAAATCAAATAAGATCAACATGAGAACGGGGCCAGGGTTTCACTATCCTGTAAAATGGATATACACTCGCAAAAATCTGCCCCTGAAAGTGATAGAAGAGTTTGAGAGTTGGAAAAAGGTCTGCGATATAGATGAAGACTGCGGATGGATAAAAGGCAATCTTCTTAGTGATAAGCGCTACGCGATTGTAAAAGAAGATACTTATGGATATCAAAAACAGAGTGTAGACAGCAAGATTACTATGAAAATAGACAAGTTTGTTGTGATGAAGATAGAAAAATGCAACGAAGAATGGTGCTTTCTTTCCACCCCAAAACGCAAAGCATGGGTACAAAAAAAACATATATATGGGGTTGATTAGGTTGACAAAAGATCTGAATTAACACTAGTTTATGGGCCTTCTGTAGCATGCTCTTCAGATGAAGCATAGGGTTCTTGAGGCTCTGGAGACTGTACAGGGCTATCACAGAAACTCCTTAACAGCTCCTCAGCGGATGAATCTAAAATTTGTACAATAGACTTTTCACTCTGCTCTTTTAGCGATTGATCCATTCTAGAAATTAACTCAGAAAACTCGCTACCTGATTTTTCAGCTTCATTTTTTATTTTACTTTCTATGCTTGCAATATTGCCTTGTTCAATTTCTTCTTTTGTTATGTTGAACGAATTTGCAGCATCTTGATATCCAATCTTGCAATTTCCACAACCAATTATGCAAAAAGCAATAGAATTAGATATTTCGCTTGCAGCCCACTTATGTATAGCGTAAGCCAAATAATTGTCATGGTATTTAATGCTAAATTGTTGTTCTATTAGCTCAGAAATTTTATTCTTTAGAGACATAAAGTACCCTCCTTACATTCGTTATACCTTTTTGTTAAGATACAGCAATTACACCATTT
>NZ_AWUH01000010.1:0-7586 GCF_000689175.1 Wolbachia endosymbiont of Glossina morsitans morsitans
AAAGTCCGTCATGTTTATTCTTGGCTCTGAAATGGATTATGTAGAAGAAAAATTTACATCGGGTTTTTATTTTTCTAAAAATACCTAATGAGAAAGGAAAAATAGTGGTTGTGGAGAGAGTTTTCTATGTCTAGCAACTATTTTACATTGTTTGAAATCGAACTAGCTTTCAATATCAGTTTTGATGAGTTAGAGAAAAAATATATCGAGCTAAGCAGGACTTATATAAATGAAAGACAGTCCCAAAACATGGAAAATATTAACAGAGCTTATCAGATACTAAAGTCACCGCTAAAACGTGCTGAGCATTTGTTGAATCTTTTTGGTGTGGCAAAGGGTAATCATCCGAATTCTGAAATATTAAATGAATCAATAGAAATAAGAGAGTACTTACTAGACTGCGACGATCTACAATTTGCAAGCAGGATGATTGATGAAAAAATAAAAGATTGCGTTAAAAACCTAATTAACACTTTTGCTGTAAAGAATTTTGATGGAGCTGCTACACAGGTCTTAAGATTGAAATATTTATATAAGTCATTTGAGGAGGTGAAAAAGAATGCAACCAATTCAAATTTCTGAACCAAATTCAAGTGAAGTAGTTTTTGGTATAGATCTTGGTACTACCAATTCTTTAATTGCCATGGTAAATAAAGCTGGCAATGTGGAGATATTTAAAGATAAGCAGGGAAGAGAGCTACTGCCTTCTGCTCTTTCATATGAAAATAATACATTGAAAACTGGCTACGATGTCGGTCAAAACGCAATCTATTCAATAAAGCGTTTAATGGGTAAAAGTGTTAAAGATTTGAACAAGATGGGTGTTTATCTTGAAATAGATAACGAAAGTGAAAAAGTTATTAGAATAAAATGCGCAGAGGAAAAGTATCTTACTCCTATTGAGATTTCTGCTGAGATATTAAAAGCTTTATGTGAGAGGGTAAAAAAGTCTAAGGGGCTGGAAGTAAAAAAAGCAGTGATTACTGTGCCAGCTTACTTTGACGATTCAGCACGTAACGCAACTAAATATGCAGCAAAATTAGCTGGAATAGAAGTTCTTCGCCTCGTTAACGAGCCAACCGCTGCAGCGCTTTCTTACTCCATTGAAAAGAACAATAACAGTGGAATATATGCAGTTTATGACCTTGGTGGTGGAACATTTGATATTTCGATATTGAAATTGCATCAAGGAGTGTTTCAAGTCCTTGCGGTTGGTGGTGACACCAAACTCGGCGGTGATGATTTTGATCATTTGCTGAGTTCAATTGTGATTGATAAGTATAGAGAAAAGACGGCTAAGCAACTAAATTCCTTACTTATCGAATCACGCTCTGTGAAAGAGTACCTAAGCAATCACACTATAGGTATCTTCGAATTTAATGTTAACGGCAAGCCATTTGAGTGCGAAATTACCAGAGAAGAATTCGAGCAGGCAATCAGTTCTTTGGTCAATAAGACTATCAATATAGTCACTCGTACTATAAGTGATATAGATCTTAAAATTGATGATATAAAAGGAGTAATTTTAGTTGGTGGTGCAACTAGAACACCATTGGTTCAAAATTCACTAGTCAAACTCTTTGGAAATAAAGTACTAAATGACGTGGATCCAGATAAAGCAGTTGCCATTGGGGCAGCTCTGCAGGCTCATGATTTAATTTCGAGCTCAAAAGATAGGAATATTCTCCTGGATGTTCTACCTTTATCACTTGGCATAGAAACTATGGGAGGCATAGTTGAAAAAATCATACCAAGAAATACGCCACTGCCAGTTTCAGAAACAAAAGAGTTTACAACTTATATTGATGGGCAAACAGCAATGAAAATTCATGTTTGTCAGGGAGAACGTGAAATGATAGAGGATAACAAATCTCTAGCGCAGTTTGAACTAAAAGGTATACCGCCACTGCCTGCAGGTTCTGCAAGAGTTGAAATAGAATTTACAGTTAACGTTGACGGAATCTTGACTGTTACTGTAAGAGAAAAAACTACTGGAATTGAGCAGACAGTTAAAGTAAATTCAAGTTTTGGCTTGAGTGAAGCTGATGTTCAAAATATGGTTGACCAGTCAATAAACAGCTTTGACGAGGATATGAAGGCTCGTTCCCTTGCAGGCGCTAAAATTAATGGAAATAAACTCATACACTTGGTTGAAAACAATAATAACCTTTCCACTGATCAAAAGTTGAAAAACCTATTACAAAATGCAAAAAACGCTTTACAAGGCAATGACTTGAATGAAATTAACAATACTATCGCCGAGTTAGAAAATTTTTCTTTAGAGTTGTGTGAATTAACAAATAGGTAGAAAAAGCTTACACAACCTTGTGCAATACCCTATTTAATCTCAAAGCAACAGGTAACCTGAAATTAAATGGTAACCAATCGACCTTTCCTAATTTAAATGATAAACCAACTATGCTTACACGCCCAATGATATTTTCCACTGGCACAAAACCAACTTCAGGAAACCTACTATCTAAAGAATTATTTCTATTGTCTCCCATAACGAAAAATTGATCGTTAGGTACATAATAAACCGGAGTGTTATATGATAGCTTATTAGAAATGTCATCTACCAAAATCTCATGTTCCTTGCCACTTAAAAGCGTTTCTATATATCTTGGTATGTTACGATTTGACTCATAATCAAAAAAACTTTCAATTTGCCTTCGCTCTACTTTCTGATCATTTAGGTATAATTCTCCCTCTATCATTTGCACTTTGTCACCTGGTGTTCCTATTACTCGCTTAACAAACCTGATGCTGTCATTTCTTGTGGGTTTGAAAACTACTATGTCGCCACGCTTTGGAGGAGTATAAAAAATCCTGCCGCTAAAAATGTTTGGAGAAAATGGAAAGGAGTGTTTACTGTAACCGTATGAATATTTACTAGTAAAAATGTAATCCCCTTCAAGTAGGGTGCTTTTCATTGAACCAGAAGGTATATGAAATGGAATTTTAGGTGCAGCAATTATTTCTTTTTTATTCTTAATTGGATTATGGTCTACAGGTAATTATATAAAACATTACAAGACTTCATGTGATCTTAGTTCTTCCAACTTTTCCTACTTTGTTTTTCTTATAGATTAAGCTTATTATAATACATAAATTAAAAAATGGTAATATGAAATTTTACTTGTGAATGTTATTCCTCTATTCAAAACAATTTTGAAAAGGCGGTTCATTTCTTTCAACGGTGTCATCCAAGTAGCGTGACACATAACTGTACGAACATTGCAATTTGCAGATGGCAGATGAAAGTAGCTGATACACATCTCTACGAACATTTGCTTTTGTTAAGGTAATATGGTGTTATGAAAGTAGCTGACACTGGATGGCTTTGTTGCATCGCTACTTATGAAAGGCTAATATAGTTAGGATTATAAGCAACCTATTGAAAATCTTGTTTTTTTGCAATCAATCTGGTCAAATTTAAGAATAGTAATTTGTTATTTATATTAATAAATTTAATTCTATTGAAAATAGCTAAAGCATTGAAATTCTTGAATTTTAGCCGGATTGGTAAATGGTAGTGAAAATTTCTTTTACTCAAATTTAGGTATTCATTGACCGTTCTTGTTATAAATACCAGAATAATAAGTTACTGATATTCGCTATCTTTTTTATCTTTAATCCATCATAGCTAGCGATGCAACAAAGCCCACTGGAATCCAGGTTGTAACCGTTCACGGATTGTGAGAATGAATAAAGAACTAAGCAGTCGTAACTTTTGGAAGGGATTTTGGCCATTGAGACGTGATGTCAAAAATATCGACAACATTCTTTCCACAAATCTTTTTCCATGTTCCGACCAGGTGAAAAAGCTGTTTTTTACGATAGCCGTCTAATTTGCCGTTCTGCAAGGTTGTTGATTGACTTCAGGCTTTCGTAAAAACTTCCACACCATATCCTCGGCCTTAACATCTTAATGGCCATTCTCAAACCATTTACAAGCCTTGTCATTTCATGCCCCCCTTTTTGCATTAGTTGTGTAACATCTTTTAATATTAGCAAGGCCTATAATAGTGCAACACTGCCTTACGTATTGCCAATCCAAATTCTACTTGCTGTAAAATAACACAATCTGCTACATCGCTGCTAATCTCAATCCCTCTGTTTATTGGCCCTGGGTGCATAACAATCGCATCTGGTTTTGCGTATGATAGCTTTTGTGAATCAAGTCCATACAAATAAAAATATTCTTTCTCTGAAGAACTATTATTCATGCGCTCTTTCTGCAATCTCAAAAGCATAATTACGTCAGCATCCTTTATACCTTCAATTAATGAATAATGGACTGAATCTACTTCAGGAAAATGCTTACAAATCAAAGTTGGTGGTGCGACCAAGTTTATCTCTGCTCCAAACATTTTTAGCAACCTTATATTTGACCTTGCAACTCTGCTGTGCAGAATATCTCCACATATCACAACTTCGAGGTCCTTTATTTGCTTTTTGTGATTGCTGATTACAAGATAGTCTGCAAGAGCTTGAGTTGGATGTTCACTACTTCCATCGCCTGCATTGATTAGCGAGCAGTTAACATACTTTGCCAGTGTATTAATGATACCACTACTTTTATGCCTGATTATTATGTAATCAGGATTCATTGCATTTAATGTTTTGATCATGTCTTTTAGATCTTCTCCCTTGTTAATAGAAGAAGATCTTATTGGCAAAGTTACAACATTTGCTCCAAGGCTTTTTGCTGCTATTTCAAAAGACGCAAGTGTACGCGTTGAATCTTCAAAGAATAAATTTATTACTGTCTTATTTTCCAAGATATGACTATTTGCAACTTCTTTTTTAAGGTACTGTTTGGCCAACTTAGTTATATTTTCTACATCATCGACTGTAAGGTCTGAGATGTTTAACAAATTCCTCCTCTTGTTCATAGTTTCCTTTTCAACTACTTGAACCTATTCTACTTTCTTATTACCTTTTTTCAATAGACTTCTTGTGCAGCAATTGTTTTGGTGAAAGAACGGAAAAAGATAGTAAAGTCAAAATTAAGTTAGAAGGAAGAAAAAGTTCAGCGAGTCAAGAGTAAGGTATATTAGCATAAATCTTTCATCCCAATGTTTAGTGGCGCTGGGGATTACTTCCACTTACACTCATCCGCTACCATAACAGCCTTAAAAAGATGCTTCTCAAGTTCACTTAGAGGCAAATCACTTTGTGAATAATTTCCCCAAGATTTTAGTATATCGGAAGTTTCAACGCCTTCAATAATAGGATATTCTTGGTTTTTTTTAGCGTATAACTCTTGAGCCTGCTTGCTTACTAAAAATTCCAATAAGACTATAGCATTTTCCCTGTTTTTTGCGTTTTTTGTTACTGCTGCACCACTGATGTTTACCATTACACCGTGATCGTTGCGATTAGGAAAAAAAGCCCCTAGCTTGTCTGCAACATTCTTTTTATTTTCTGATGAAAGAATTCTCGCAAAGTAGTAGCTGTTTACTATTGCAACATCTCCCTCACCCGCTGCTACGGCGTAAATTTGATCAGTATCACCACCACTTGGTTTTCTTGCCATATTGCTCACAATTCCGCTTACCCATTCTTTCGTCTTTTCAAAACCATTATTTGCAATCATAAAAGCAATTAACGATCTGTTATATGGACTTGTAGAAGAACGCACTAATATTTTTCCTTTCCATTTTTCATTTGCTAAATCTTCATAAGTACTTAAGTCCTTAGGGTCTACTGACTCTTTATTGTAAACCAATATCCTAGCTCTTTTTGTAAGACCAAACCAATAATCTTCACTGTCTCTAAATCTTGCAGGTATAACACTTTTTAAAACCTCTGAATCTACTTGAGATAAAAGTCCTCTTTTTTTGGCTAGAATTAAGTTGATTGCATCAGCAGTCAAAAATAAGTCAGCTTCACCACCGTTTTCCATTCGTGAAAGTAGCTGAGAATAATCATCAATGATGTAACGTACTTTAATACCTGTATTTTTCGTGAATTCATCAAACAAAGTACGTACTAATTCTTCTTTGCGCGATGAATAAACATTTACCACTTGTGAGTCATTAGTTCCGTCGTTTCTGTATAAATAAGTAATAACTATCAATATAATTGCTATTAAGGATGTGAATATAAAGGCTCTTTTCATATTGGATAAAAAATAACTTCTTTCAGTTAAAGTTACCAAGATGGTACAACTTTGGCAAGTGTAAAGTTCGTTAGATAAATCATAAAAACTTCCTTGACAAGCTTCGCCAGCCCCCTTATTATAACACTGGAGCTATTTATTTATCTTCGCAATCTCTGCGGTGGATTAATGACAAAAAACTTAATGTATTTGGCGTAAATCATGCTTAATTTTTTGCATTATGTGCACCTTATGTCTTTATAAAATTTCTAGGTTTTTACCTAATATAAGCTGAAATGCGCTATTTAAAACATTAAAAAACGCCAACTTAAAAAATGGATAGTGAATAACTAGCTACCCTAGGGTTTCTTTTGCCTTTTTTTCTGTTTAGTAAATTGTATCCGTTCAGCGGAATGGTAGAATAAGGTAGACAAAGTGATCTAAACAAGATAATCATAGAGCAAAAGTGAGGTAATGTGGTAAACCTTTTAGAACTTTGCAAAAATTTACAGCAAAAAATAGAAAAACTGGAAGCAGAGATAGAAAACTTAAAAGCAGAAAATAAAGCTTTAAAGATAGAGAACGCTGAATTAAAGGAAAGGCTCGGTTTAAATTCAAAAAACTCATCCCTGTCCAGCCCAAAAGAGCTATACAAAATAAAAAAGGACAAGCCAAAAAGCGAAAGGATTGTTGGCGATTAGGTTGGGCATTAAGGAAATTTTCATGCCACAATGGAAGCGGATAAAGTAGTAAAAATAGAGTTGCCTAATATTTGCGAATGCGGAGGAGAGCTTGTAATATGCGAAAAAACTTATGTTCACCAAAAAGTTGATCTTCCCGAAATTAGGTAGTAATGGGAACATGGTCGTTATCGGAGATGCAGAAAAAGAAAAAGTAGCAAGTTACCAGAATGTGTTACGCCAGATACATTTGGTCCAAGGGTTAAGTCTATAATTGCAGCACTCAGCGGATTTTACAAAAACTCAAGGCGTGAAGTGGCTAGTGGCTAGTATCATAAATGACATTTTTAATTTGAACACAAGTGTTCGCAGCATATCAAATCTTACTATTACCCCCAAATATGAGGATCATGAGCAAGTCTCCATCCTTCTGCTGGATCAAAGAGATTGTTTTTCTTCTTTACATTTTTATTTAAAAAAATAAGAAGAATGCTGAGAGTTATGGAATCGAGGTAGGTTGATCATTAGTGTGCATACGAGAGAAGGAGGGACTGTGACGAAACGAACAGACATACATACTGTAACATGTGATTGTACTTAATAATTTTTCTTAAGAATGCAACTTTGCGTTGTAGGAACTGTTAAGTTCATTGGCGAAAACTCTCCCGTTTTTTGACAAGCGACGAAAAGGACAAAAGAAAGTGTAGTAACCAATGAGGAAAGCAGAGCAATTTGCCAGGTTTTACTAAGGAAAATTAAGTGAAAATTTATATGAAACAGGAGCAGATATGAGCGCGATT
>NZ_AWUH01000010.1:7596-9529 GCF_000689175.1 Wolbachia endosymbiont of Glossina morsitans morsitans
TATTTTCAATGTCTAGCTTCTGCTTTTTAATACTCATAATAGATTTTATATAATTAAGAGCATTATTTATGTACAATTATATGCAAATAGTATAAAAAGTCAATTAATACTACAGAATATCCTAATCGTTGCTATTCAAGGCCGCTTCGATAGAGGAAAAGGCATAAATATATGGTATAAGCTCATACAAACAGGCCGCAATAATAGGGTGTATACATCTAACTGCTATGGTTTTACAGTATTGAAATCAGTCAAAAAATCATCTCGTACATCATAAAAAAATTTCTCTACTTAAGTTTTGTATAACCTGTTGTAAGTAGAAAAAACAGAAAATTTTTGATTTTTTTTTGAATACAGCAACATATAAACTTTATAAGTTCTATAGTGCATTTTTTATATTAACTAAGTCTCTTAATTGATCGATTAAATTCTGTAATCCAACTATCGCCACTACTTATAGTTAGGTTTGCTAATTCCTTCTTGCTTTGAATCATCTCATCAATACGCTCTTCAAATGTACCTGTTGAAAGCAGCCTGTACACCATAACATTACGTTCTTGCCCGATACGATAGGCCCGATCTGTTAGTTGTGCTTCTACTGCTGGATTCCACCATAAGTCATAATGTATTACATGATTTGCTGCTGTTAAATTAAGTCCTGTTCCTCCAGCTTTTAAAGACACTATAAGAATGTTGGACTGGAATAAGTTTTGAAAGTCATTAACCATTTCGTCTCGTGCTTTACGGGACAGTCCTCCATGTAAAAATGGCACTTTTGATTCAAACCTTTCTTCAAGTAGCCTAGCTATAATCTCACCCATTTCAGTGTATTGAGTAAATATCAATGATTTTTCTGCAACTTCACCAATACTAATCAATATTTCCTCAAGCATCTGCATTTTACCGGATTGTTCAATACTCGCACGCTTTTTCTTGCCAAACTGTGATGGATGGTTACAAATTTGCTTTAAAGCATTGATAAGTTTAAAGATTAGTCCCTTACGTTCAATTCCTTCACTCTTTTCTATCTTTTCCATAGTTGTATCAACAACCTTTTGATAAAGCGCTGTTTGCTCTGAAGTGAGGGAACAATAACGATTATTCTCAATTTTATCTGGCAAATCCTGAGTAATGCTTTTATCACTCTTAAGCCTACGTAACATAAAAGGGCTAGTGATTTTCATAAACCTTTCTAGACAAGTTCTATCTCTTGCTTTTTCAATTGGTGTTGCAAAATAGGTCTTAAGCTGCTTAGGGTACCAAGATAAGATTTATTGATAAAATCAAAAATGCTCCAATACTCAAGTAACCTATTCTCAACAGGAGTACCGCTCATTGCTATTCTATGCGTTGCCTCAATAGCTTTAATTGCCTTGGTTTGTTCGGTATTAGGATTTTTTATATTTTGTGCTTCATCAATCACGAGCAAAAACCAGCGAATTTTATTAAGTTCTTTTTTATCACGACGTGCAAGACCATAGGATGTTAGAGCTACATCATAATCACTTGCCAATTCTCGATTTTGTCCGTGATAGACGAAAAGCTTTAATTCTGGTGCAAAACGTTCCATCTCTCGTTGCCAATTACTTAATATGCTTGTGGGAGCTACTACCAAAACTCTACCTTGATCTAAAAACCCTGCATTTTTACAGTATAGAATGGCTGCAATAACCTGTATAGTCTTACCAAGACCCATATCATCAGCAATTATACTACCAAACTCTGTTTCTATGTTCTGTATAAGCTAACTAAATCCACGCTCTTGATATGGACATAACTGTGCAGTGAAATTACTTGGTACATCAACAGATGCATAAGTGTTGAACTTATCAAATAAGTAATCATGAAAACATATATCGCTAGACCGTTGACTGTTAATAGAAGAAGATCTTATTGGCAAAGTTACAACATTTGCTCCAAGGCTTTTTGCTGC
>NZ_AWUH01000011.1:0-1416 GCF_000689175.1 Wolbachia endosymbiont of Glossina morsitans morsitans
AATTTTACAGCATCGTTTATTGCCTTTATCGTGCTTTGATTGACACAATTCATAATGATGGAGTGGAGCATGCAGGGTATTTATCATTTTTAATTCTGTTATCAATATTTCCTTTTCTCATCGTTTTAATGGCTGTGGCGTCAACATTCGCAAATTTTTTAGACCAGTACAACATTGGCTGGGTATTTATCATTGATAACATGCCACAGGATATTTTATCATCTTTGATGCCGCGTATTAGGGAGATAATATCAGGCCCGCCGCAAAGCTTACTAACTTTAGCAATTGTAGGTGCTGTTTGGACCGCTTCATCGACAATTGAAGGGCTTAGAACAATACTCAATAAGGCCTATAAAGTTCCGGTTTCGCCGCCTTATATATTAAGAAGAGTACTAAGTATATTACAATTTTTAGTAATCACGCTTATTATAACTCTAACTATAGTGTTTTCTACACTAGTACCAATGCTAATTGATTTTTCCTATCAGGGGCTAGGTTATACTAGGTATTTACTTATTGAATTTGTACTTTTCACAGTAGTCTCTTGGCTATATTTTATGTTACCAAACATAAAACAAAATTTATCAGACGTATTTCCTGGATCTTGTGTAGCTGTTATTCTTTGGACGATTTCTGCTTCAGCTTTTAAGCAATACTTAAAAGCTTCCTTTGACCAACTGGATTTGATATATGGAAGTTTAGGTGGTGTAGTAGTGTCATTACTATTTTTTTATATGCTAAGTTTGATTTTTATATATGGAGCAAAATTCAATTTTCAGCTAAAATATTTCAATGGATCTCGCTAAGGAGAAAGAAATGGGTAAGTTAGAAGGTAAAGTAGCTTTAATCACCGGAGCTTCAGGTGGAATAGGCTCTGCTGTTGCAAAAAGGTTTATAAGAGAAGGTGCATGTGTGATTCTGATTTCAAGATCTCTTGATAATCTCAAGCCACTATATAATGAAAATTGAAGAGCTTGAAGAATTTAAAGAAGGCTCTGTGAAACTAATTCAGCTTGATCTTTTAGACTTTGAGAATGTAAAGATACTGACAAACATGATAGAAAGCCTGAAATTATCAGAATCTGGAGCACTTGATATATTAGTTGCGTGTGCTGGAATTTTAGGCAAACTGAACCCCATTCATGACTGTGAGATTGAAGAGCTACAGAACGTAATGAATACAAATTTTACTGCCAATTGGTACTTACTAAAAAACTTAGATCCAATGCTAAAAAAGTCTAATGCTGGAAGAGCGATATTCATGACCTCAGAAGTGACACTTTCTCCTTCCTCTTATCCATATTGGATGCCGTATGCTGCAAGTAAAGTTGCACTAGAAATAATGGTGCAGATATATGCATCTGAGACAAAACATACAAAATTATGTGTAAATGCTGTATACACGGAAGGACCTGT
>NZ_AWUH01000012.1:0-14058 GCF_000689175.1 Wolbachia endosymbiont of Glossina morsitans morsitans
AAGCCAGAAAAGCAAAAGGATTTGGCTGGAAAAGGTGGAGTAGCAAATGGATATACGAGACTCTTGGTCTATATTCGGACTATAGAATAAGATATTACGTCCCGAAAGCCTTACCAGCACAATATGCTATAAACTTTGGTAAAGAATCTACTAGGAAAGCGTAGTGCGGGAAAACCGCATGCTGCGTTTGATGAGGCGGGAGCTGGAAAAGTAAACACGGGAATTTTGGATTGAGGCCCAGGATGAAAATAATGGATCAGCCACCAAACCCTAAAGAGGCGCGCCAGTTCCCGACCCTACTTAACTATAAATATATTTTGGTAAATCCAAATTATTTTAGCTATAAGAGCGTTTTACTTTTTGCTCAGCATATCCATCATAACTGGCTTACTTTTAGTGATTCATGGAGTTAAAAAAGTCAGCATTGCTCTTTGTTAAAAGTAGTTTGTCATGTAAAAATTCCATTGCTTCAACGGGTCCCATAGGATTGAGTATCCTACGCACCACCCATATTTTATTTAGTATAGCCTTATCAACTAATAGCTCTTCCTTCCTTGTTCCGGATTTTGTAATATGAATAACTGGAAATATACGTGTATCAGAAAGTTTTCTGTCAAGTATGATCTCAGCATTTCCTGTACCTTTAAACTCTTCAAAAATAACTTCATCCATTTTTGAACCAGTCTCTATAAGAGCTGTGGCGATTATAGTTAAAGAACCCCCATTCTCAATATTACGAGCTGCTCCAAAAAAGCGTTTTGGTCTCTGCAGTGCGTTTGAATCTACACCACCAGTTAGAACTTTCCCAGACGAAGGAATAACCGCATTATAAGCACGTGCAAGTCTAGTAATATTGTCAAGTAGAATTACCACATCTTTTTTATGCTCAACCATTCTTTTAGCTTTTTCTATTACTATTTCAGCAAGCTGTACGTGACGGTAAGCAGGCTCGTCGAACGTAGAACTTACTACCTCACCTTTTACAGAACGTATCATATCTGTTACTTCTTCAGGTCTTTCATCTATAAGTAACACTATTAATTCTACTTCAGGGTGATTTATAGCTATAGAGTTAGCCATTTGCTGAAGCAATACAGTTTTTCCTGTGCGAGGTGGAGCAACTACTAACGCTCTTTGCCCTTTTCCAAGAGGAGCTACTATATCTATAGCACGCATGCTTAAGCCTTTTTTATCATCACCATTATTACACTCAAGTACTATGCTTTCCTCAGGATAAAGAGGAAGCAAATTATCAAAATGGACGTACTTTCTTAATTCACTTACTTCAGTAGAGTTTATACTTTGAACCTTAGTTAAAGTAAAATATCTCTCTTTATCACCAGGTGGCCTTATTTCTCCATATGCCATATCTCCTGTACGTGAAATAAACTTCTTTATTTGCCCGTTAGAAATATAAACATCATGGGTACTTGGGGCATAATTTGCACTTGTTGAACGTAAGAAACCAAAACCATCAGGCAATATTTCCACTATTCCACTCCCTGTGGTTATGCCTCCTTCTTCACTCATTTTTTTCATTAAGCTGAATATTATTTCCTGCTTTAGCATTCTACCATTGCTTTTACCGTTAGTTGAAATTTTTCTTTCTTCAGCTAACTCTAACAATTCTTCTGCTGTTTTCTCTTTTAATTCGCTCAGATCTAATGTTTTTCTGTTTTTCTCAGTACCTTCATTGACCATCTGTTTTACTCTATCGTTATTGTAAATTTGCTCACTTTTTTCAGGTTGAGCTGTAACCTTTCCTTTTGCCAAAACATCTTCATTGATTGTTGTCATAATCCTCCAAAAATTTTAATTGATGCTTACTAACCTAAAATGTGACTATAAGATAATAAATTAGGCTGAGTTAGTTTCAGTGCGTATTAAGCTTAATTATCATTAAACCCCGTACTTTACTTACGTTATACTAATAAACACTAGCAAGTCAAGTTAATTTAATGTTAACAAAACACAAAAATTTGAGGATTTTCAATAGCTATTCTTTATATTTTTTTAACCTTTCTTGCTTCTCCTCTTCTACTTTTGCTTTTTCCACTTCTGCTTCTAAATTTTCTTGACTACATAAGCCGAGTAGTACAGGATCTTGGGGTTTTATATTTTGCATGTTATGATGAGATCCATCTCTTACCTGCTCAACTGTGCAATTTGTTGTACTAATTAATTTAGCTATAACGTTATCGTCCAAGATAGGAAATTTTTTTACTAAATAATAAATCGCATCAGGTTTATCTCTACGTCTTGCCGTAGAGGCAAAGCCAAGAATGCTACCAATCGCTTTACTTCTTTTTTTATATTTTTTGTAATCAAATTTGGTACACGATTTTGAATTTTTTTTGCAATCATCGATTTCTTTTTCAGTAATTATTCCAGAAATAATAGGGTTATATTTTTCTACTTCTATTTCCTCATCAGCTATGTCTTGTACTTCTTCAAGGGCCAATCTGCAACATTGTGCTATTTGATTAAAAGTTAAACCAGTGTTGTCTACTAACCAAGCAGCTATTTGCACTAGAAACTGTTTATTTCTATCGTTATTGCCCTTAGAAGATTCCATTGACATCAAAAAAGCATCTCCCATTTAAAGTATCCCTTACTGTTATACAGAGCTAAAATATAAACTATTAAAACTAAAAAGCATTAATTTTGTCATTCAATAACTTTTTGTTTGTCACTTCCCACCTCTTAAGTTAATTAAATGCGCTTACCTTTAAGCATATTTCAAACAAAATATTTCCCCTTCCTAAGGTATAGTATAACTCAGTTAAACATATGTTCCTATTCAGGATTAGAGAGTTAAATTTTAAGTTAATATATTGTAATATTATATATATTAGCTAATAAAGCAACAGGTTTACAAGCATTAAATTATCACTATTCTATAATTAATCATTAATTAACTGGGTTTAAAAATGAATGTTAAAAATTTTTTCACTAAAGTAACCGTTGTCCTTTTAGCTTGCTTGTTAATCTTCATGGGAATTGGCAACCTTTTATCAGGTGATGATGAAAAAGAAGGGGTAGCTAGGGTTGGAAAAGAAGTTATAACGTCAGATGAGTATAAATCACTATATCAAAATTATGAAAAGCAAATTTCTGGATCTGATGCGAGTAGAGAACAAGTAAAAAAGCTGAAATATGATTTGCTTAACGCACTTATAGAGCAAAAACTATTGTTTAACCTAACTAGTGAGCTGGGGTTGACAGTTGGAGAAGAATCTATAAAAAACCATATTAAAAACACCAAATACTTTCAAAATGATAAAGGTGAATTTGACAAAAATAAATTCTATGAAACGCTAAATGACCTGCATATGGCAGAGAAAGAGTATATAGCAAAGCTAGAGAAAGTCCTGCCTGCAATGATGTTCATGACTTCATTATTTAAAGATAATTATCCAGTAACTTTTGGCGAGAAAATTGATGAGCAGATATACAAAAGTCGCTACCAAACTAGAGTAGTTGATATTGTTAAAATAACTGAAGATGCAGTTACAAACATTCCTGAACCAGATGATCAAGCCTTACTTGATTTGTACGAAAGAAATAAATCCCACTTTTATTATCCTGAGTATCGAACTGCGCAATATATTTCCCTAGGCCAAAAGTATTTTGAAGATCAAATCAAGATCTCAGATGAAGAAGTTGATGGTATAATAGAACAACAAGAACTTAAAAATCAAAGAGATATATTCAATGCAATATTTTCTACCAAAGAAGAAGCTGAGACAGCAAGAAGAGCATTTGAGGAGGGTAAAACAAGCTTTGAACAGATAGTAGAAGAGTTTGGCAAAGCAAAACTTGAGGAAACTAGAGTAAATAATATAACTAAGGATTTTTTACCAGAAGACGTGAGAGAGAAGGTATTTGCTCTTAAAGTAGGTGAAGTAAGTGAAGTTTTAGCAAGCAGTTTTGGTTGGCACATAGTAAAAGTGGAAAGTGCGCATCAAATCTCTGATGAAGACTTAGTTGATTTAAAAAAAGACATAAAGTCAGTTCTAACTAACCAAAAGTCTTTTGAAAGAGTCAATGATTTCATAAACCAAGTGAACTATAAGATGGTTCAGAAACACAATGGTTCAGAAATTGAAGAAATATTGAGTGAATATAATTTACCTATACAAACTATTGGTCCAGTAGATGCGAGTGGAAAAGATCAAAGCGGTAATAACGTAGGAGATTCTGGTGATTTGATTTCTTTCATTTTTTCGCGAGAAAAGGATCAGAAAGGTTATTTTAAGGGCGTTGGGGACGCTGTTGTTAGTGTAAAAATCGTCGATATCGTTCCACCCAAATTGCAAAGTTTTAAAGAAGGCAAGGCATTAGCGGTAGAGCTTTGGCGTAGTGAGTTTATAAAAGAAAGAATGTTTAAATTCGGGCAAGAGGTTGCAGTTCAACTAAGAGAAAAAACAGATTTGGAAGAAATTCAAGGTGTGGAATTAGTTAAAGGTCAGCAGATGCACCGCAATAAAGTGGGCCAACTAAACTACCCCTTTTCTTTTGTAGAAGAGATTTTCAATATGAAAACAACTGGTTCAGTGACAGATCCTATTCAATACAATAATGAAATTATAATAGGTGTTCTAAAAGAAATGCATTCATCAAATTGCAAATTAAACATGCTTGACACCGGAAAACGTGTGATGATATCGCTAAAAGAGCAATTAATTAGCTATCTGGAATCAAAGTATAAAGTCGAAGTTAATCACGCTATACTTGATGATATATAATCAAAAATCTTATAAGTTGCTTCAAACGCATCCAGTGCCCAGACACACAACTGTACGAACATTGCGATTTGAGAGCAATCTTCACTAGAAAGGATGTCATCCCAGTGCCCAGACACTGGGATCCAGGAATTTTATTAAGTTGGTAAGCATAAAAGTAGCCGTTTTATGTTAAAATACAACGTTTTAATGATTAAAAAAAGGCTGGATTCCAGTGTCAAGCACTGGAATGACACCATTTGCTGTGCAATTTACCTTCACAAATGAATGTTCGTATAGCTGTGCACCCGGCACTGCCCTACATTATTGGTAATTATAGCTCTTTTTACAATAATCCGAACAGACCGTAATATGCTACTGGCCTGCTATAGCCATAAACACATATCTTATCGCATTCGGACTATTATAAGAAAGGCTATATATTATAAGGTGCAAAAGTTCATTTGACTTAAACGGCTCATTGTATAAAATTGTGGCTAATATATGAATAAAGGTTAACATGGCAGTTAAAGTAAGGTTGGCGAGGTTTGGCGCAAAGAAACGCCCTTTTTATAGGATAGTTGTAGCTGATTCACGAGCACCAAGAGATGGGCGTTTTATTGAGAAAATAGGACAATATGAGCCAATGTTACCAAAAGACAATAAAAATCGTGTTGTGGTGAAAGCTGATAGATTAAAACATTGGCTAAGTGTAGGCGCGCAGGCAACTGAAAGAGTACTGTGGTTTATCAAAAAAGGCATAGTAACTTTAGAAACAGAACCAAAGAAAACAGAAAAGAAGAAAGTAGAGAACGAGAAAGCACAAGGACAAGTGGCATAAGTCTCTTAAAATGCTAAATACTGATTTAACAAACAGCGATAAATTAGACGATATTGTATCTTCTGATTTGTCAGCTATGAATGACTTTGTCTTCAAAAATGTCAATGATGAAGATGCTAAGCTTGCTACTGATATTATATCTCATCTTGTTAGGTCAGGTGGAAAAAAAATAAGGCCTAAACTAGTTTTTATTATATGTAAAATGCTAAACTATTCTGGGGAGAATAGGATCAACGTTGCTGCGTCGGTAGAGTTTATACACAATGCTACTTTACTTCATGATGATGTGCTCGATGACGCCATGGAGTTAAAAACAGCGAATAAGATTTGGGGAAATAAATCAAGCATTTTAGTTGGTGATCTATTGTTGACTCTAGCATTTAGATGGCTTATAGAGTGTGGAAATTTAAATATTCTCTCTATTTTATCTAAAGCATCGCATTTACTTGTGAAGGGTGAAATAAAGCAGATGACAGCACGCTTTGCCCCCCACACAGTCAGGGAAAATTATTTTGATATCATTGGAGAAAAGACAGCATCTTTATTTTCTGCATGCTGTGAAGCTGCATCAACAGTATCTGGTGCAACAAATGACGAAACAGAGAGGCTAAAGAATTTTGGTTTTAATTTTGGTATGGCATTTCAAATAGTTGATGATATGCTCGATTATACTGCTAATCAAGGCACTTCTGGAAAACTAGTCGGAAAAGACTTTTTCGAAGGTAAAGTCACCTTACCTGCTATTATAGCATACGAAAAGGGCAGACCAGCAGAGCAAACATTCTGGGAAAAATGCTTTTCTTCAGCTAGACACAATTTTGACCAAGCATTACACTATATTAATCACCATAATGCCATTCAGCTTTCTATCGAAAAGGCTAGACACTACATTAATATGGCACAAAATGATATTAGTACTTTTTCTGATTCTTTTTATAAAACTACTTTAATTAACTTTTTAAATGCGAGCATAGAAAGACGAATGTAGCTGGCGCTTGATATTTTCAGATTAATTGTTATATATTTATTAGATTCTTAAGGGTAATGATATGTCAGATAGCAGTAAGGAGAAAAAGAAGAAGTTTCCTGATATGGTAAGTAGGCAGAAAGGTGGCGACCAACAAAGTGATAACCATAAGCAAACTGATGATTTAAATGAAGATCTCAATACATTAAAAGAACGTGCAGTTCAGCTTGAAGATCATTTACGCCGTGCTGTTGCAGATAATGAAAACGTCAAACGTATAATGCAAAAGCAAATTAGCGATGCAAGTGACTACGCAGTCACAAAACTTGCACGTGATATGATCGACTCGTGCGACAATTTAAAAAGAGTAATGGAAATTTTGAAAGACGGTGATCCTGTTCATGAGGGGATTAAAGTAGCTTATCAAAAAATTATAAATGATCTAAAAAAACATGGAATAGAGGAAGTAGATCCACTTGGTGAGCTTTTTGATAGTAATTTACACCAAGCTGTTGTGGAAAGAGAAGACAATGAAAAAAAGCCTGGCACCATTGTAGAAGTACTACAAACTGGTTATACTATCAAAAATAGGTTGCTCCGTCCTGCAATGGTTATTCTTTCTAAGAAATCTGCTGATTGTGGAAGCGATTAGCATGAGGTGAATGTATAATGACAAGTATTGTCTTTTCAGGTATCCAGCCAAGTGGCGTACTACATTTAGGTAATTATCTTGGTGCAATCAAACAGTGGATAGACTTACAGGATAAATACAAATCTCTTTTTTGTATTGTCGACCTACACGCAATCACAGCAAATAAGCTTCCCGCAAGTGAATTAAAAAGTAATATTTTCAAAACAGCAGCAGCTTATATTGCATGCGGAATAGATCCAGAAAAGTCCATTATTTTTAGTCAGTCCACAGTTAGTGGTCATGCAGAACTGGGCTGGCTGCTTGGATGCTATACACCAATTGGTTGGCTTAATCGTATGACTCAATTTAAAGATAAAGCTGGCAGCGATAAACAAAAAGTCTCTCTTGGATTATATAGTTATCCAGTACTTATGACTGCAGATATATTGTTGTATCAAACTAAATACGTTCCTGTTGGTGATGATCAAAAACAGCATTTGGAGCTTGCACGTGATATTGCATCAGCTTTTAACAATCATTATAAGCTGGATTATTTCATCGTACCTGAAATCTTAACTTGCACATCAAGGATAATGAGCTTAAGGGATGGCACAAGCAAGATGAGTAAATCTGATCCTTCAGAACATTCGTGCATTAACCTTGATGATACGGATGACTTAATTGTCAAAAAAATAGAAAAAGCAAAAACAGATTCAATTCTAGGCTTTGCTACTTTAAAGTGCCGACCAGAAATAAGCAATTTGATAAACATTTATTCAGTGCTTAGTAATGTAAATGCGGAAAAAGTATGTGAAGAAGTGAACAAACATGACATGAAGCACTTCAAAAAAGAGTTAGCTGATTTAATTATCAGTGTTATATCACCCATACGTGAGAAAATGAATGATCTTTTAAAAGACCAATTCCATTTACATGAAATATTAAAAAAAGGCACAAAGAAAGCAGCAGAAATTGCAACCCATAATATAAAAGAAATCAAGGATATTATTGGATTTGCTCAATATCTGTAAGGTTCCAAAGTGTGATGGTGCGAACCGTCATACCGCCGCGGTATCTCAGCCGCTAACACGTAGCGGGATGACGGTTTTTCAAATTGTCGGTAAATCTAAGTCAGTTTAGCTATAGGCAGCAATTTTCTGTATTTATTTTAAGTTGAAGAAAGCTCAAATGAAAAATCGTGTTTTGCTAAAAATCACAGAATGCAGTCTGGTTACAAAATTCTCTAATGGTCTTAAATAAAACTTCCAGTGAATGATTGTCAGAAATATTGTGCTCTGCTGATTTTATTAAGTGTACTTCAACATCGGTTGACTTAATTTTTTCAGCTAAATTCAATGAAGTTTGATAAGGAACATCTTTATCATTAATGCTATGCAGCAAGCGCACAGGACAGTTTATATTTATTGTCTTTTTGTTTAAAAGAAGGTTCTTTCTGCCATCTTCGATCAAATTTTTAGTTATTTTGTATGTACAATGCTCTGAAGTAAAATCTATTACACCTTTAGAATCTAGTTCTTCTTTTTGCTTGCCTGACAATTGCTTGAATATCAAATCTTCAGTAAAATCGGGAGCAGACGATATACCAATTAGTGCTGCAATTTTTTCTGGAAATTGAAGGGCAGTGAGCAACATCAGCCATCCTCCCATACTTGAACCTATAATTATTTGTTTATCGCTAGTTAATTCACTCATTACTTTAGCACAATTTTTTTGCCAATCACTTATCGTGTAATCAATAAAATTACCACTTGAATGACCGTGACCAAAATAATCAAATAGCACAAGTGCTACGTCATTTTCTTGGCAAAATTTGTAAATAGCAGTTGCTTTAGTTCCATCCATATTGGATGCAAATCCACCGAAAAAAACTACAGAAGCTTTCTTTCCTTGTAGCTTTCGATATGCTATGTGACCATTATTTCCATCAAACAATTTGCAATAATCCATACTACTTTGGCAAAGCAACCGGGCTATCACTCAATTGATGCAAATAACTAACTAGATCTGCAATTTCTTGTGGATTGGAAATACCTGCAAATGCCATACGTGTACCTTTTATATAGGCTTTTGGGTTCTTTAAAAAGGCAAATAGCTCCTCATACCCCCATTTTCCACCTCTTTCAAGCACTGCTTTTGTGTAATTGAATGAGTTACCAAGATTAGCCTTTTTATTTCCAACTACGTTCCATAAGTTCGGTCCTACTTTATTCATTCCACCTTTCTCAAAACTATGGCAGGCTATACATTTTTTTGCTGCTGATTTACCTTTCTCAAAGCTAGCATTCTGCATGAGCGCTCCAATATCAAGCGCCACTTGCTCGATTTTTTGCTGGAACTCATTGCTGCCAGCAGCTACTATCGTTTGGTGTTCAATCTTATATTCTTCTGGACTGTAAAGCATATCAACTACATTACTAACTATCATAATGATTAGCCCAGAAAGTAAAATCGATGCTGCAATCTTATTAAGCTCCATAGTTAATTTTTATTAAGTAATGTTACTTAAATTATGCAAATATTTTCGCAAATAGCAACCAATTACCTTGAAGCTCGCTAAAGATGAGAGTCTCTATAGCTGACCCAAGAAAGGTTTTCCTACGTCCATACCGCCGCGAACCGTCATACCGCGATTCATTCGCGGTATCTCAGCCGCTAACAAGAGATCCCGCTAACAAGTAGCGGGATGACGAGGTTCACTGCCATTAAGTTAAGGAAAGAATGGTTAAAAACTGAACTAAAAAGTCAGAAATAATTAAGGATTTATGACAAATACTACAACAGAATAGAGTAAACTTTAAAGCAGATAAACTCTGAAGTGTAAATTACTTAAGAAATAGTTTGTTTAGAAGTCATTTTACAGGAGCTATGGCAATAAGCTGCCCAGTTATTGTCGAAGAGAAAGTACCTTATGACGATCAATTTCCCTTCCTTTCTTACCGGCAAAGTGTTCATCAAAAATAGCTTTGATAATTGATCCATAATGCAGTCAGTATCTGATTCCGTAGCAAAAATGTCGAAAGCCAAGTTTTTGATCGCGTTAAATGAGACAGATTTGTTAATGCTCCTCTTAAGCTTATCATCGGTTAAGTCCATATTCAACGCTTCTTCTACATCTTCTGTCATAACACTTTCTAGGTTGCTAATAAAGATAGCTGACCAAAAATCCTGTTTAACAGACTCAACACTTTTTCCTGTAAAATTTTCTAGACTTAGTCTTCCTTTGAGTTTTGCAAAAAATGTCTCAACTCTCCAGCGTAAAAAATATAACTCCTTAAATCCTCAGTTTGAAACTTTTGTTCATCCATTAATGATGTAGCTAATACTTCAATTTCACCAGATGGCAGTACCATTTTGAAGCGTTATTCCACTATTTTCTTGATTTATCTTACGCTGAACACATATGGTAACCTCAACACTAGATGGGCTTTTTTCTTCAAACATAGCATTCACTTCATTAAAAGATGATCTGGGACATCGAATGACATAAGCAATTTTTCTTTTTGTAAGGCTAGAAAGAAATTTATAAGATAAATATACAAATCAGTAAGTCATTAGTATTTACAACTTTAAGCATTTCATCTGCTAAGTTAATTTCATGAGTGTTACCTCTATCTAACACTGACCTTATGGCAACATTATTTAGCACATCTTAACAAACCGCAAAGGTTGCACTTGCATAATCACCTAAATCTTTTGGTTTTTGGTTACGTATTTTTCTTGAGCCAAATTCATTTTTTATTTCAACGCTTGTTGGTAAAATGATTTTGGAGACATCAAGAGCTAACACTCTAAAGCCAAAACAAGTTTTAAATTTTTGGTCTTGGTAGTAGAAGGAAACCACACCTTCGTTAATTTCTGAAAATGCACTGTGTTTCATTTTTTTTCTTGCTTGACTAAATGCACTAGCAGTAACGGTATAGTCTTTTTTCCTATATAAAATAAATTCGTTTAGTATTACTTGCAGCGACTTTACACTTTTTCTTAAATATGCCAATAAAGGATGACTTCCCCTTTCTCATAAAACTCATAAAATCTTTTGAAGATGATTTATGGGATTCTGTAAATTGTAGATTCGCCAATTCATTTTGAATAAATTTAATTACTGCCTTTTTTACTCATACTACCTTTAAACTTATTGGTATGCATCATTATCCCACAAAATCTATCTTTTATCTTTAACTTAATGGCAGTGAATCCAACGCTTTGCCGATGTGCCACCGTCCGGGGATATAATCAAGCTTGTTACAGCATAACGACAGGTAGAGCAACTACAAAGTATGACACTGCTCTGCCAGTATAACCCTTCTTAGCGTGTATGTAGAAATTAGTGTATGCAAGAAAAAATAAAAAGATTATTTGCAAGTTGTTTTCACATTTAGTCCAGCAAGCTTTGTATGAGTCTAAGGATAGGTAATATCTGGTGCAGATAAATTATACGGGATTGGTGAAGGACGATTTGTAGGAGAAATTTTGACTTTAGAAGTAAGTGTGTTTGATGTATTAACGCCAATGGTGGTAGACACTTTTTCTACAGGTAGGTGTAGATACATAACCGCCGCTCAGGGATAATTCAGGAATATTGTGGAAAATTCAAGCGTTAGGGGTGTAGATGCGTATTAACATCGAAGTGACCGGTAGCATCATACAAAGCATAGAAAGCGAAAGTGGAAAAAGCGACGGCGAGGGCATTAAACAAAACAGCACTATGGGTAAGATCCGAAACTGTCAAACAAGTTAGCGAAGAAAAACAAATACCAAAAAAAGCAATGAGAAAAAATGTAAGTGTGGATAAAGCAAATAGAAAGCGTTTGTGGTCTATAATAAAGCTTAGTTCGCAGTGGATAGGAGTTGCAAAACTTGTAGTACTTGGAAGTATAAAACAGACAAAAATAAGGGCAAAGGCAGGAGCATTTATAGCAACAATGAAAAATGTTCACATAGGAATCTTCAGACGAAGGTATACCACGTCTTTGCCAATAGATGAAATTAAAATAAATACCCATGCTCGGGAAACAGTGAAAGAGTTAGCTGAAAATGAAGCAGAAAGAGTATTTTAGAAATATTTCGACCATGAATTTAATTTTATTTTAAGAGGATCATAACGTATGTTTTGGAGAGATCTACATCAGAAGACTTGCACATCGCTAAAAGAAGAGATACAAGCAATACAAACGTGCGACGTGTATAGAGCAGAGCATCGGAAAATAATAGCCCCAGCAGTGCTTGTAGAGCTTGCAAGTTTAGAACCAGGGAAAGATCCGGGAACAGAGGAGTTTGCTGAGAGCAAGATTTGAAGCAAGAATTGCAGTTGATGGAACAGTCGAGGGTTCTTCGATGGTTGTAAGGTCACTGGCAGCAGAAGTGGCAAGAGTAGTGAATAAAAATACTTGGAACGTGGAAAATGTTTTGCCGGGAGAATTTTTATCAACGGAAGTAGACAATTTTAAACCAGAGTTAGATGCATATTTAGTGTGGTTGGTAGAATGGGTTCACGAGCTACATACAGGGCAATCAATGTGGTTAGAAACTGGTATCATACCACATACAAAAAGTGTTGACGAAAATGTTAGAGCATAATTTTGCAATTTCAGAGCTAAATAGCAAATTAGCGAACATTATTCGTATAGGTCTAGTTAAAGAAATAGACCATGAAAAGGTAAGAGTGCGGGTAAAAGTAGGGGAATTTATAACCGATTGGCTTCCGTTGGTAACGGCAAGAGCAGGAGAAGATCGAAGTTGATTTCCGCCGAATATTGATGAGCAAATAATAGTATTATCGCCATTTGGGGAATTATCTTTGGGGGTAGTATTACCAGCAATATATCAGGAGAAATAGCGGCCTCCAGAGAATAAAAAGGAAATAAATAGTGTAAAATTTCAAGATGGAACAAAGTTATCATATGACCAAGAAAAGCACCATCTTAAGATAGATGCAGTAGATAAAATAACGTTGAAAGTAGGAGAATCAAGCATAGAGATGACAAAAAAAGGAATAAAACTCAAAGCAAAAAAAATAGATCTAAACTAGCATATGGGTAAAGCAATCGTTTGTGTAGGGAATTATTGCAGTCGAATGCCGGCACATGTTTGTATGAGTGGTAGTAACGACATTTTTGTAAACGATAGCTCTGTTTGTTAAAAAGGAGATATCTTAACTCTAGGGGAGAAACTAACTCAAGGATCAAACAGCGTATTTGTGAATGGTATTGGTATTGCACGAGTTGGTGATTTAGCCTCATGTGGTTTTAATGTAGTAAGTGGAAGTAAATGTTTTTTCGGGGTAAAAGTGTATACATTAAAATCAAAAGTTTTTATGCTATAATGGTTCTTTGTTGAAAATAGCGTTGATGGATATCACTACTAGCTTATTGGGGGTATTAGTAATAGATAGAGCAAAGAATCATCTCGCTACTCATTTCAATTCTACTCTGGTATTGTTAAATTGGGAAATTGGCTTCAGAATTGATCAAGATATCTTAAAGCACAAACGTGCAGACTATGGCAACTTGCAACAGAACTTCAAATGAAATATCATCATTTAACATAATAAGAGACTGCGCAAGCTTCATGCTGTTGAATTGCCCTCGTCCCCTCGCTCCTGTTAAGAACTTCTATGGGCTTAAGCACAGCCTCTATATAAGCATATATAAATATTGGCGACGACAACTTCTTCTCCATATTTTTGAACTTGCTTACTGTTCCCGCTAATGGAAACACACTTTTCACTTTGGTGCAACCTTCCTTATGGCGGGTTCCAGTCGTGGTGTAAAACGTTTGACACAAATCACAAAACTTTCCTGATGTATGGCTTCGCGTGTATTGTGTTTTTACCAACCTCTGCATGTTGGTAATAAGACAATAATGATATTGCTTA
>NZ_AWUH01000013.1:0-5687 GCF_000689175.1 Wolbachia endosymbiont of Glossina morsitans morsitans
ATAAGTGAAGAAGATCCAGACAAAATACAGGATTTTTTAGCTACTCAAACAAAAAGTTATTCATATGAAATAATGTTACCTGAAATTGATAATTTTCTATCACAAGCTAGGTGATTTTATCAATAAATTCATTGTGTACGTGATTATCATTTTTTGTTTCAATTCCAGTGATAACACTGCACCTAACGGGCTCTTTTATGGCTATTTCCTGAAATCCTTTTCTGACCTTATTGTAAAAATTAACATCCATTTCTTCATATTTATTCTTGTCTTTTGCTCTATTTAACCCAACTTTAACATCAATATCTAGAATGAATGTAATATCTGGATATTTAATTTCCACTAGCTTATGTAAGTCCCTTATTAGCCCTAAGTCAACTCCAAACCCATATCCTTGATATGCAATAGTTGAATCAATAAACCGATCACAAATCACTATTTTTCCTTCTGCAAGAGCTGGTAATATTAATTTTTTCATATGTTCGCGCCTCATCGAGATAAGTAGCAAGAGTTCAGAAATAGAATCAATATTATTCGTTAACAATACTCCTCTTATCTTTTCTGCAAAATCAGTGCCACCTGGTTCTCGAGTCAATACCACATTATTTTCGCCGTGAATTTGCTTAAAATGATTTGCAAGTAGCTTAGATTGTGTTGTTTTACCAGAGCCGTCTATTCCTTCGAAAGTTATGAACATAAGTTTTATAATTATAATACTAAAAAAGAATATGCAAACAGTATACATAGAAACCGTTTGACATTTAAATAATAAGACCGTAAATTACATATAGTATAATAATAGTCTATGGTTGCTCTGAATACTCCTAAAGTCGATTTTAGTTTTACTGCAAAAGATTTTAATCTTTTGGGAGTAGACAATAAATATTATGCATTAAGTGACTGTTGTGGAAAAAATAGTCTTATTATAATGTTTATATGCAATCACTGTCCTTACGTTCAGTCAATTATTAGCAATCTGGTAAGCGATGTTGATCAATTGAAAAAAGATTATCAGGTAAACACCGTTGCAATAATGCCAAATGATGTAAATGAATATCCAGAAGATTCCTTTGAAAATATGATTAATTTTGCCAAGGAAAATAAGTTTACATTTCCATATTTAATTGATAGTACACAGAAAATAGCTAAAGAATACGGGGCTGTTTGCACTCCTGACTTTTTTGGCTTTAATTCCAATTTAAACCTTTGCTATCGTGGACGTTTTAATAACACAAAAAAAGAAAAGGTTCAAAGCTATGAAGTAGGAAGTAGTGACTTATTTCAAGCTATGAAATTTATTGCAGAAACTGGTAATTCTCCAATTGACCAAAAATCAAGTATTGGCTGCTCAATTAAATGGTCTAATTCTACAGGTTAAATATCATGCACAGTGGCTCTCAGCATTTGTTTGATATTATAATTTTGCTTTCTGCTGCTGTGTTTATAGTCATAGCGTTTTGGAAAATGAATATTAGTCCAGTGCTCGGTTACTTCGTTGCAGGTGCAGTTATTGGTTCTCATGGGTTTAATCTGATACACTCAGCTGAAGCAATGGATAATCTTGCAGAATTTGGTGTAGTTTTCCTATTATTCATTATAGGCCTTGAATTGACATTTGAACGCCTGATCGCTATGCGTATTCATGTATTTGGGTTCGGTTCTCTTCAAGTTATAGTTACCATGGTAGCAATATGGTGCATCGCTCTTGCTTTCGGAGTGAATACGAGTATAGCAACAGTTATTGGTGGTGGGCTTGCGCTATCCTCAACAGCAATAGTGTTGCAGGTTCTGCAAGAAAAAGGTTCTCAAGCAAGTCAGGTTGGTAGGTTGTCAATAGCAGTACTATTAATGCAAGATTTTGCAGTAGTACCATTAATAGTATTGGTACCTTTACTTGCTGGCAATTCTGAGCACAGCCTGATAAGCTCATTGGCAGGTTCATTGGTGCAAGCAGCTATTGCATTAGTGCTGATATTTATAACTGGTAGATTATTGCTTAGACCTTTATTTTCGGTTATTGCTAAAATGGAAAGTAATGAGGTCTTTATATCAACAACGCTTTTAATAGTATTAGGAGCAGCATTTATTACTGAGCAATTCCATTTATCGTTGGCGTTAGGTGCATTTGTCGCTGGATTGTTAGTTGCAGAAACAGAATACAGACACTCAGTGGAACACGCGGTATTACCATTTAAAGATTTGTTTCTTGGCTTATTTTTCATGACTGTTGGTATGTCCATCAATACCGAACTTTTACTCAATAAGTTACCACTAATTACTTTATTATCGATTATCCTTATCGTTTTAAAAACATCTATCATATATATATTGTGTAGATTTTTTGGATTTAAGAGTGCACCTGCTATACAAGCTGGGTTACTGCTTTCACAAGGCGGTGAATTTGCGTTTATTTTATTTCGCTTAGCAGATGAGCTAAATGTGCTACCAAGTGAAATCGCTCAAGTACTTATGATGGTAACTACAGTAACCATGGCTTTCACTCCTCTTTTATCGGGGCTTGGAGATTGGATAGCAAACTCATTTAGCACTGAGAAAACAATATTAGATGATGAAGCTGTTGAAACAGATACACAAGATCTTTATAACCATGTGATAGTTGCTGGATTTGGTAGAGTGGGATATATGGTAACAAAAATGCTTACGGCAGAGCATTTAAGTTACGTTGTTGTAGATATTCAATCGAAAATAGTCAAAGAAGGAAAAAGTGATAGTTTTCCTATATATCTTGGAGATGTTACAAGATGTGAAATTTTAAAATCGGTAGGAATAGAAAGAGCTCAAGCTCTCGTTATTTCAATAAAGAATGAAGTTACTATAAAAAAAGTTGTTTCTTTAGTTGCAGCAAATTTTCCGCATGTAAATATTGTAATACGCTTACCAGATCTGAGTAATGTGGAGGTTTATAGAGATCTAGGAGCTAGTAAAATTATTCCTGAAACATCTGAGATAGGATTGCAGCTAGGTGGAGCTGCACTGAGCCTTAGTGGTATTAGCGAAAGTGGAGTTACGTCTTTAAAAAGTAGATTCAGAAAAGGCAATTACAGTATGTTAAAAGACCTTGGTAGTGATAAAGATGAATAACTACTTTTCTAATTTTATGTACAGAAAGCTTCAAGCTTTATTGAGGTTTTGCCTATAGTAAATTACGCACATAATCAACCAAGTTAAGGAAAGTGCAAACCAAGTGATTGCATATTCCAAATGCTTCATTGGCTGTATAGCTACTTTGCTGCCAAAATTGTTCGGCCACAATACACACTTCTCTAGCTTAATACCTAACTCATTGGAAATTTCTTCTGTACTCAGGGTAAACCATGTATTCGAAGCAGTATCGTTCTTGATAAACCAATTTTTACTTTTATTGCTATCGCAATATAAAATTCCATCTGCAACTACTTTTTCAATTTTTACTTTTTTCTCCTTTTTTTCTCTGACTATTCCTTTATTCACCAACATGTAACGTCCAGTGGTGAGCAACATAGGAGACAGCACGTGATAGCCGTGTTGCCCTGCAAAAACATATAGTTCTATATCACTTAGAATCCCATCAATCTTGACATGCCTATAGTTAAATTTTTCAAGGTCGTTATTGGGCAATAGATGAACCACTGGAAGACTCATACTTTTAATAATATTATTCTTCCAGTCCAATCTGAATATTTGCCATAACCCTAACAAAAAAAGAAGTGAGCAAGGTATAATTAAAATAAATACTATCTTTTTTAACACTCTATATTTGTGTTCTTAAATAGTTTTCAACACCCATTAGTTCAATAAGATCGATCTGTTTCTCAATACAATGGAAGTGCTCTTCTTCATTTTTTAACATCTCTTCTAATAACATTACACTAACAAAATCTTTTTCTTTCTCAGCGATAGAAATCGTTTCTTTGATATCCTTAATACCTTTTCCCTCTAATTTCAAACTAGCTTCTAAGATTTTCCGTATTGTGTCTTTTGTAAACTTTCCATCATACTTTGATATTTCATTTGTATCTTGAAAATTTGGTACACCTTTAAGCAATAAAATCCTTTCTGCCAACTTGCTTGCATGTTCAAGTTCTTCGTTAAGCTCATTTTTTACCTTTTCTGCAAGTCTATTAATTCCATTGTTTTTGAGTACTGCAAAATGTAAAAGATACTGGCGTACAGAAGTCAGCTCATTGGTCAATAATTTGTTCAAATGTTCTACTATCTCTTCATTCATAATCTTCCCTTAGTCCAATTTATCAGCATAATTTATATGATAACGATGATTATAGCAACTCATTTAATAGCTCCTTTGATAACAACCGTATTAAATAGCATGTCGTGGTATGTCTGTTTCTTTTTAGAAAAACAAGCAACTAGATACCAATAGAGGGTGAGCAGCACTATCATTACTTTCAATGCACTCAAGACATTCACTAATACCTCCTGATCTTGCAAAAATTCAGTAAGGACAACTACTACACTGTTTAACAAAGGAAGAAAAAACTGGGAAGTGCTTCTGTCAAACGCTAAATTCAAGTCTATTTTAGAATTATCTAAATTGATAGTACATATATTCATTAACTGTTGACCTGGAGTTGCTTGGGTCTTTGAAGATATAAAATATGTGAAGTAACTACAATTTACATACATGTATGATAGATGTAAGATCAACGGAGAATCCTCTAATAGCAGTATAATTAATAAAGTTGGAATTAATAAAATTGCTACATCTATTAAATATGCGCAAAAGCGCCTTTTTATGCTGGCAATCTCTGTCATTACCTATCTTCTAAATACTTTATTACAAAATTTGTAAGCTTATCAAAATGTTGAAAACGTAACAAATCTTCATAACCGCTTATTGATTGACCGTATATAATAGGTAAACAATTGGCGTTTTGTGCACACAGAACATCTGTGATGCTATCACCAACGAAAAACACATTTTCTCTATTTATAGGCAACGTACTCTCTTCTAGTGCAAATAACAAAGGGGTTGCAGATGGTTTATCTTCTGCATTATCGCATGACCCAACCACTCTTTCAAAGTAGGAATCTAGTTTAAAATAGGCAACTTCTTTACGTAAATTAGTATTTTTCTTATTACTTACTATTGCTAGATAAACATTGTGGCTTTTCAGTGTCTGCAACATTTTCTCTACTCCTTGATTCAGAGCGATGTTTTTCAATAGCGCATCATCTAAATATTGTTGATATATCTGATTTGCTTTTTTCCACTGATCGCCAAACAAATTGACCATATAGCCCTTTCTCGACTCGTTGGAATTTCTATCAGCAGCTTTATTACTATACCCCATTGAGTTTATGGTATACTTAATAGCATTAAAAATGTTATCTTGAGTGTCAACTAAAGTGTTATCCCAATCGAATACTACTGCTAATGAGCTATCTTTCATCTCTTATATAATTATACATTTTAACTTAATAAGTAAATAGCATTTTAATAAAAAAATATAAAAAGGACGTTCTTGATAAACACTCTTTACCACAAGTTATGTTAACTGTTTTTTATATAATGAGCTAATATACTGGTTATATGATATGTTTTAATAGGTAATAGGTATGGCCCAGAGATCTCAAGAAAGTGTTGAAAAAAGTTTAAAGACGTTGTTGAACGTTCTCCAGGTGCTTTTCCAGAAGGTACCTCATTAGAAGAGAAGGTTAATTATATC
>NZ_AWUH01000014.1:0-4141 GCF_000689175.1 Wolbachia endosymbiont of Glossina morsitans morsitans
TTATAAGCGCGTTCAGCTTATTTAGATAAAAAATCTAGATGTAGATGAAGTTTTGTAAAGACATACAGTATCTATATACTGCAAAAAAATTAAACATAAGACGCCGATACATTAAGTAATCCTTACCTTTTAATCTGCAGATTGGCGAAAGCAAATACAATAGCTTCGCTGTTATGATAAGGGGGCTGGCGGAGTTTGTCAAGCAAGTTTTTAGCCCTGTCTCCTTGCTATAATGTTCATATCGATAGAAAAGCAAAAGAATAAAATGAAATATCAAGTGATATCCTCTATAATTAAATTTTTTGAACGAAGAGATGACGATTCGTGTAGGAATTAATGGTCTGGGTAGAATAGGCAGAGGCGTATTGCGTGCTATTTATGAAATAGAAAAGTATAGTGAGCAAATAGAAGTTGTAGCTGTAAATGGATCGCTCAGTGCAAAGCAGCATGCACATTTGATTAAATATGATTCTATTCATGGCAAATTCAGTGGTAATATTGATTTTAATGAGTCTCAAAATTGGATTTCTATAAATGGCAAAGAGTTTTCTTTATATGGAGAACGTAGCCCTGAAAATATTCCTTGGAATGTTGATGTAATACTTGAATGTACTGGTGCATTCAACAAACGTGAAGAAGCAATAAGGCACAATGCAGAGAAGGTGATTGTCTCTGATCCAGTACCAGACGCTGATGTCACTATAGTTTATGGTGTGAATAACAATATGCTCGAAAAAGGGCATAAAATGATATCAGCAGGTTCTTGCACTACAAATTGCCTTGCTCTGATTGTGAGAGGCCTACCCTCCAGTTTAGGTATAAAAAGCGGTTTTATGACTACTATACATGCCTACACGAATGATCAAAATGTTCTTGATGGTAATCATAAAGATTTGCGTAGAGCAAGAGCTTGCGGACTATCTATGGTGCCAACTACAAACGTGGCAGCAAAAACAATTGGTTCTGTCATCCCTGAATTAAAAGGAAAGCTAGATGGCACTGCCGTCAGAGTTCCAGTTAGCAATGTTTCTAAGGTTGATTTTAAATTTATGACTGATAAGAAAGCGACCGTTGAAGAAATCAATGAAATATTTAAGGATGCAGCTCTCTCCTCTACGTCATTCCAGCGCGTGACGCTGGAATCTAATTTCTGGATCCCAGTGTCAGCTACTCGGATGACATCAGAGGGTACTAGAGTGACAGAGGGTTCTCTAATGTCAAATGTACTTTCTATATGCGTGGAACCTTTAGTCTCAATAGATTTTGTGCATAACCCTTATAGTGCAATTGTGGATTTCACTGGTACATATGTTACAGGTGATATATGCAGGGTTGCAGCGTGGTATGACAATGAGTGGGCTTTTTCGCTGAGAATGTTAGATATAGCATTATTGAGCCATAGTAAAGTATGAATGGAAACCCAAAGAAGTATGCTTCATTTTGTGAGCACTTTGCGGAATTCAGAACAAGAGTTATCTTTTGCTTTCTATTTTTTTGCGTTGCTTTTGGTTTTTGTTACTACTTTAAGGAAAATATATACCGTTTTTTACTTGCAACTTTAATAGAAGCAACAAAAGGTAGCAAAGGTTTTTCTTTAATTTACACAGACTTAACAGAGGCATTTTTTGTGTATCTTAGAGTTGCAATAATGAGTGCACTTTTGCTTTCTTTTCCTGTGTTTGCATGGCAATCCTATATGTTCTTAGCACCTGGGTTATATAAAAGTGAAAGGGCGGTGTTGTTGCCATACTTAATTGCAACACCGGTTTTATTTGTAACGGGAGCTACTGTAGTCTATTACTATATATTTCCTTTAGCCTGGAAGTTTTTCATCAACTTCGAACACAGTGGTAAATCCTTCGATATACCGATAGAGTTTATGCCATCAGTTAGCGAATATTTAGACCTTGTTCTTCAATTTATGTTTGCATTTGGCACTGCATTTCAAATTCCAGTAATACTCACATTGATGGTGAGAGTAGGGTTACTCACTACACAAAGTTTGTCAAATAAACGTAGAATCGCAATAGTGGTAATTTTTATTATTGCTGCAATCTTAACTCCACCTGATGTATTAAGCCAAGTAGGGCTTGCAATACCTATGCTGATTCTATATGAATTGTCCATTCTGATATGTAGGTATATTGAAAAAAAGAAGACAAAGATTTAAACAAAGGAATCCCTCTTATCTCCTTTATATCACATTTTTAACTTACAACATTCTTATTCAGGACTTAAATATGGAAATGTTTCATGAATTGATTGTAATACTTTGTTAAGTTCAGTCTTACTTTTGATGATCAATAATACTGTATCATCACCTGCTATAGTTCCTATAATTCCTATGTTTTTGCTATTATTTAATGAATAAATAACATACTTCTGATCTAGAAAGTAAGCTAGGCTGCTAGCTTGTCCTGGTTGAGTGTGTAGTACTATTAAACCAAAATCCGAAATTTGCATATTAAGTATTAATGGTAATCGATATTGGTTGATGTCAATTACTTTATACATACCAGCAACTTTGGCAATTTTAAGTTCTTTCAATTTTCTTGATAAAGTAGCCTGAGAAATGTTATACCCTCTTTTTTTGAGTAAGGTCTGTAAATCGCTCTGTTCTAAAATTTCATGATTTTGAATAATATTTAAAATATGCTCACCTAGTGTGTTGTCATGCATTATGCATTTTCCTCATATTGAATATGTAATAAGTATATTTGAAATTATATTCATTATTTCTTGACTATTCAATTTTTAATGTCTATATTCGCAAGATGAATAAAATATGAATATAAATTAGTAATATGAAAAAATACATTTTAAATGCTATTATAGCGATAAGTATTCTATTAACAGGATGCGAGGAAGATAAACACGATAATATCATTAGATTTGCAATTTCTGCAGATTATCCACCTTTTGAATATTATGAAAATGGCAAATTTACTGGCTTTGACATTGAGCTTGCTCAATTAGTAGCAAAAGAGTTAGGTAAAGAAGCGATATTTAAAGATATGCAGTCTAGTACTATATTTGCAGCATTGCAAAGTAATTCTGTAGATGCTGCTATATCTACTATTGGTAGCACAGAAGAGCGTGAAAAAAATTTTGATTTTTCAAATAGTTATTATACAGGGGAATTTGGTATTCTATATCACAAAAATAAACCCATAGCCGGTATAAACAACTTAACTCACAAGAAGATAGCCGTTCAACTAGGAACTGTCATGGAAATTTGGCTAAAAGAGCATGTTCCTACAACAGCTCAAATTATTGCTATAGACAATAATAATCAAGCTGTAGAAACATTAAAGTCTGGTCATGTTGATGGCGTCCTAATTGATGAATTCCAAGGTAAAGTATTTAGCAAAAAAAATCCTGGTCTATCATGGTCAGCCATCGCTAAGTCAGATAATGGTTATTCTATTGCTGTGAATAAAGGATCTGATTTAAAGGATAAAATAAACGAGGCGTTAAAAAGTTTAGAAAGTAAAGGTATAATACAAAAGATAGCAGAAAAATGGCTAGGAGATAACTGATGCAAGAATTAATTTCTAATTTCTTGTTTGTTGGAACAGGCCTTGCCTTTACTTTAAAATTATTGATTGGAGGACTGCTTTTAGGTATGAGTCTAGGAGGGTTATTTTCAGTACTCAGATATAATAAGATCTGTATTCCATTAATTAATGGAATTATATCTGTAATACGTGGCACCCCCCTTATATTACAGTTAAGTGTTGTTTATTTTATGACTCCAACCATTGCAGGAATTAAATTAAACATATTTAGTGCTGGCATTATAGCATTTGGTCTAAATAGCTGTGCTTATATTGCTGAGATTTTACGAGCTGGTATTGAAACTATATCAAAAAAACCAGTTTGAAGCAGCCAAAACTTTACAAATACCTAGTTTCTATATGTGGAGAGATATTATATTACCACAAGTTATTAAAAATATTCTTCCTGCAATGATAAATGAGATCATTGCACTCCTTAAAGAAACGGCATTAATCTCTACTATTGGTGGTGTTGATATTATTCGCTCTGCGCAAATGCTTGCAGCAGAACAATTTACTTATTTTATACCACTTTGTCTTGCTGGGGCTTATTATTACGCTCTTGTATTACTAATTGAATATAT
>NZ_AWUH01000015.1:0-4731 GCF_000689175.1 Wolbachia endosymbiont of Glossina morsitans morsitans
TAAAACTCTTATGGCGTTCTCAGACCACCCCATTTGCAGTGCTTTATCTTTCAATTTATACTGCCTTTCAGTACTCTCCTGATTGAACCTTACCTGTACCGTTGGCTGTCTTAGATAAATATATGCTAGATTCAACACGTGGTGATTCTGAATTTTATGCTCTGTCATTATTAATATACTCCACTTAATACAAATAGCTATTCCGGTAGTGTCAATCGATGTTGCGGAGGTGGTTTTTTGCTCCAGTAGCATAATCTGTCCTTTACAATTATTTTGAGATCAATCACTAATTGTGTAATTACACAAACCATCAGAATAAAGCATCAGTTTATATACAGAATTTATGTTTTTAAATTACATAATATCTTAACTACAAAAATAATTTTCTATATAATATTTCATACGTTTTAAAGCTTCATTTTTATGTTTTTATAAATGTAAGTTTCAAGATTGAAAATAATATGGTAAATATTAACACAAAAAAACAGCCAGCAGGATTTTTCATATATCTCTCTGGTCTTTCGGGAAGTGGTAAACTTTCCACAGCAATAGAATTATCTAATATGATAAACGCATTAATTGTAAATAGTAAGTTCTATAACAATGTTCAAGCTTGCTCTATATACGATGGTGTCTTTGAACGTGATCAAATACCTAAAGAAGTTCAAGATAGAATATATGGCATTATGCAAATTATGCTTCAGGTAATAGAAAATTATCCGATTCACTCAAAAAATTACATATTTATTGATGAGTTGATGGAAAATAATGACCAGAACATGAGGATGTATGATTCAATAGTAAGGCTTAGTAAAAAAAAGAACACAGAAATCCTTCCTGTGGTACTTAGGTGTGATCTACCGACATTACAAAAGCGTATTGCATTAAAAAGGCAAAGAAAAAATAGGAAGGTGATTAATCTAAATAGCATGATAGAGCAATGTAGGATTAACAATTTATTTACACCACCGAGTACTATAGAAATAGAAAATTCAAATATGAGTATAAAAGAAGTAGCTCAAGAGATAGTAAACCAGATGCACAAGCTTAGCCAAATTGCGTGTATGCAAAAAAATAGTCTATAGCAATTTCATATACTGAGGCTCATTTAAATATAGAGCTTCAACTTCATTTAATTTTTGCTTGTTCTTTAGTCTACAATGAACTAATAGCCCTGCATGGCTAGCATTTAAATTGCAATCCATATGTGTACTGCTTGTAGCGTGACCAGGGTCACATGCTGCAGTTGGACCAGACAGCGGCAATAAATTGAAATCAAATAACTGTGTATAAAACCCTTGAGCATTTTTGATTATAGCTCTGATATTTTTTTTGCTATTTGCACAGAGCAAAGATATTGCGTAGGCTTGAACTTCCAGCGCACTAACCCCGTATAACGGCTTATTTGTAGCAAGATTTATACCTTGTGCAGCTGATATACCAACTCTAATTCCAGTGAAACTTCCTGGTCTAACTACTACCGCCAAATGATCTATTTTATCATAATTATAGTTGTGCTTATCAAATAAAGTACTTAGTATTTGAAAAAATGATTCTGTATGACTATTGCTGGTGGAATTGTGCTCTACAAAACAGTTACCATCATAATCAACTATTGCTATTGAACTACCAATACCTACAGTATCACTCGCTAAAATAGACATTACTTAAGCTTATCATAGAGTTTTGAAAATATCATAGTAAGAGTAGTAGAGTTTTGAAATATCATAGATATCATATCATTACCCATAACATTTGCTGAAGTGATTATTGGATCAAACACTGTGTGCTGTGATTAACGAAAGCATTTCTGGAGAAAATTTGGGGTATTTCTCAAGAATAGGTAGCATTACCATAATTCTTCCTGCCGGCACTACAACGATAGCAAACTTAAATAACAAAAAATAGAGAAGGAAAGTTACATAGTCTGTTGTGCACAATGAATAACCGGAGGCAATTATCATTGATAATATTATGATAAAAAAGCAACCACCTACTAAATGAAAGCTAGCAGTTATTGGCACAACAGACGATGCTATGTCAGGTTGCTTTAAATTTTTTTTGCTTCCTTCAAGACTAAGAGGCATAGTTGCATTACTAGACATTGTGCTCATCGCAGTAATAAATGCCGGTATCATATTGCCTATACTAGCTATCCAGCTTGTGATCTTGAATGAATTTGCTACTCCATATAAGAGGAAAACATAAAGGTAGGTTGCAGATGCTATAATAATGAAAATTATTGAGTAATCCTTAAATATTATAGATAAAACTTGATCATGCTGCATTTTTAAAGCAAGCCCAAGTACAAATATTGGAATAATCGGCGTCAAAAACGTCTTCAAAATAAAGAGAGTTAAATCTAACATTTTGTTCGAAAGCCCTTTACTTTTCTTGGGTAGCAGTGTGGACACTACTATGCTGGACACAAATCCACAGGCAAGGGCATAAAAATTAGAAAGCAATGCAGGCAGCCTAAACGACCATAAGGGAACAATTGTTTCTTCATACGTTATATCTTGTATTGAATGAGTGTTTTGTATGATGAAATGCCCAACAGAATAAGCTATTAAACTTGAAGCCAGATTTGACAAGAAGATCATTATAATAAGTAACAATATGAACTTTATAGCTGACTGCTTAAGATTGTTAACACTGCTAAAGATTAACGCAAAAATAATAAAAGGCATTATAAATAGCAAAACCTCTTTTATACTCAGGCTCGTTGAGTACAAGAAGGTTTTTGCTTCCATTGGAACTAAATGACCAAAGAATGCAACTGAAGTAATGACCGTGAGTAAGATTAATAGTTGTAGCACGTTCTTATATACCAATGTCCTATGGACATATATATGGTAAGTTAGTTCTTAAGTAAAGCAAAACTGTCTAAACTGCACGGCAAATAGTGTAATGAAAGTAGCTGACACTGGAATGACAAAGAAGAGTGAAATTAGCACTCACTTATTATTCGTGTCGTTTTCAGTAAAAGCCTCCTCCCATGTGCCTTGAGTTGCTGCACGGCTATACTCTGTTACTCTATTTTCAAAGAAATTCGTATGTTCCACGCCATTTAGTATTTCATCAAGCCACGGAATAGGATTATCATTAACATCATATATGGACTCAAGACCTAATTGCATTAACCGTCTGTTTGCTACGTAGCGTATGTAATTGCGCACTTCTTCTGCAGATAGTCCTTCAACGTCTCCGAAATTAAAAGCAAGCTTTATAAACTCATCCTCAAGCTCAACAATAGTGCGGCATGCAGAATACAATTCCTCTCTAAACTCATCGTTCCAAATTTCATTATTCTCTTTAATAAATGTATTAAATAACATAATAATTGAATTGGTGTGCAAAGTTTCATCACGGGCTGACCAGGCAATTATTTGTCCCATGCCTTTCATTTTTCCAAAGCGTTGAAAATTGAGCAAAATTGCAAATGATGCGAATAACTGCAACCCCTCGGTAAATGCACCAAACACCGCTAGAGTTTTAGCTACATGTTTTTTATCGTGTTTTTTGCTTTCCTCGAATTCTAACATGTATTCATACTTCTTTCTCATAGCATCATACTTTAAGAATGCTTGATACTCGCTTTCTGGCATGCCAATTGTGTCTAAAAGATAAGAATAAGCTGCAATGTGTATAGTTTCCATATTGGAAAAGCTTGCAAGCATCATGCATATTTCTGTTGGCTTAAATATATTTGAATAATGCCTCATGTAGCAGTTATTTACTTCAATGTCTGCCTGAGTAAAGAATCTAAAAATCTGAGTTAGTAGATTTTTCTCTACGTTTGAAAGTTTAGTTTTCCAATCCTTTACGTCATCAGCAAGCGGAACTTCCTCAGGTATCCAATGGATTCTTTGTTGCTGCAGCCACGCATCATACGCCCAAGGGTAATTAAAAGGTTTGTATATTGGATCTGCTTTTAACAATGACATAAGACACCTATTATTTTCTAAAGTAAATATTATATTAAGTGATATTGAGAATCAGTCAATTTAACTTTTTTGAAATTTGACGGCAGATAATTTATTAGTGTATTATAGCTTCAAATAATTTATCAACAGAAATGCGAGTATTAATATCTTTTATTTTATTATTTACAGTGAGCTGCACTCACACTATTCACAATCACGGAGCTCCTGGCATTAGTGTTGAATTGTGGAGCAAGATAAAAGTAGGTGACGATAAAGAAAAAGTGGTTCACACTTTAGGATCACCAACATTAGTATCAAAGTTCGATGACAATGTTTGGTACTATGTCTCATATAAAATTAAACAAGCCAATTTTTTAGGAAAAAGGAAGTATAGTAGCAAGTCTCTGCAAATTTCATTCGACCAGGACGGTAAAGTTGAAGATACAAAAGAAACTGACATCTTAGAGAGATCTTTGGCTGTTTCTGATTGAAAGTTTGCTAACTATAGAGTTTTTCTCACTCTTCTTTGCATCCAAGAACCGTATAACGTCATCCCAGTGCCCAGACACTGGAATCCAGGAAACTTAATTGCAAGTAATGCATTGGGTTTGGTGAGTATGGGTTTTGCGTTATAGAATGAAGCACTTTTGATGAATTTGTAAAGAAAACTGGATCCCAGTGGGCTTTGTTGCATCGCTCAAGTGAAAAGAACTGGCAGTTACTGACTCTCATTTTTTGTGGCATATTTTTTCTTCAACAGTTAAATGGCTATTTATAATGAATTTTGTCAGTAACTGCCAGTTCT
>NZ_AWUH01000016.1:0-14669 GCF_000689175.1 Wolbachia endosymbiont of Glossina morsitans morsitans
TGGATGACGATTGTCAGGGTGTAATCCCAGTGTCCCTATGATGTCATCCCAGTGCCCAGACACTGGGATCCAGGAAAGTTTGCTTGTAAGCAAGCAAACTAGCACAGAAAGTGATTACAACATTTTCGATGAGATTATATGGAAAACTGGATCCCAGTGTCAAGCACTGGGATGACAAAAAAAGGAGCACTGGAATGACAAAGGAGAGCAGTGTCAGCTACTTGGATGACACCTTTTTTCTACTTAGTGTGGGTTATACAAGAAGTCTATTGTATGGCTATTGCTGGTCGTATATTACTTATAGCTTATCTATTCAAATTGCAACTTTGTTTTTCATAATTAACTATTGACAGAAATTATTAATTGGGTTATTATTAAATTATCGTTAACAAGTGAGGCAAAGAAATGATGATATCCAATAGTTCTTCATTGCTAAAAGATAGTCAGGAGCTTACTAAAACTAAGCAGACTATATGGAAACCTTTAATTGCTGTTTCATTATTATCTATATTTACTTTCATATCTGGTCAATATCTTCCTTATGTTATTATTGCAGTTTCTGCTTCTATTGCAGCAGTTCCTTTAGCAATTTTTGCTGTTTCTACGGTTGTTGCACTTATTTCAGTGACATATCTTGTTAAACTGGCTATTTCTAGAGGTGATAATAAGAAAGAAGTAGGTCTTAATGGACAGAAATTCGGCCGTACTCCATCTCAAGAACCACAAAAATTTGTGTGTAAAAATTGTACTAATCTGGAGAATAAATCAAATGTACCTACTCCTCAATCACCTCCAGTAACGTTTGGAACACAACCAAATCCAAGTGTCAGTGTACCACCGCCGCCACCTCCTCCATTGCCACAAGATGCTGCACTACCACCTCCGCCTCCGCATTTTTTTACAGCTTCCAAGCGTACGGAGCAACCTAAGAATGATGCACCGAAGAAGGCTGGTGAACCTGAGAATAATAATCATTCTACTCTGTTTGAACAGATAAGAGGAGGTACTACGTTAAAAAGAGTGGGCAGCAACAAAATTTTACAAATGAATTGAAATCAAAATTAGAAAGTAGTGGGGGCACTGACAAAAAAGAAACACCAGAAGAGTTTGCTGCAAGAATAGATAGGGAGCAAGCAGAGAGAAAGAAGTCGGATGATAATGATTCAGATTAGACAAAGAGACTTAAGGAGAGAGTAGCAGTCATGCAATTCTCAGATAGTGAAAGTGAGCATTCTGATTCTATTAGCGATTCAGACTGGACTACAGATGAAAGCAAAGACAAACAAAAAGAGATAGAGCAGGAAAAAGAGGAGCAGACCAAACACACAAATTCCCCATCAAGCAAGGAAGAAGGAAGCGGGGGTCTTGACAGTGGTATAGGATCTAGAGCCACATCTCCGATACATCCTGAACAAGAAACAGAGGAGTCACCGGTACCGCCAAGTTCGTGTGTTGATTCACCACAAGTAAATAATGTTGACTCAGTGGATAATGAGGTGCAAGATTCACCTCCTCCTTCTGTTGAGGATCGCATAGCACAGTTTGGTAGAAAAGCGTTGCGATGCCAAAAGGAAAATGTTGTACAAGGACTATGATAACTATGAAATGGTCAGCCATGCACTTTCCTTCCTTTTCAAAATAAGTTTACCTACAGGTCTGATTGTATTAAGATTACTTAATACAATCAGATCTATTATATGCGTTTATCCAAATATTACCTGCCAACTCATCAGATCTATTATATGCGTTTATGCAACGTTTATGCCAACTCTAAAGGAAAAGCCTGCCCATGCTAAAATTATCTCCCATCAATATTCTTTGCGTGCAGGTTTAATAAAGCAGATAGCATCTGGCATCTATACGTGGTTACCACTTGGTCTCTTAGTGCTTAAGAATATTGAAGATATTATCAGAGATGAAATGAACAAATCCGGTGCTATTGAAGCATTAATGCCTTGTGTGCAACCAGCAAGTCTTTGGCGAGAATCAGGGCGTTACGATGATTACGGTAAGGAAATGCTACGCATAAAGGATAGGCATGAGGAAGATATGCTTTTTGGTCCAACGCATGAGGAGATAGCAACTGATTTAATTAGAGATGTGGTAAAAAGTTACAAAGATTTGCCACTTTGTTTATACCAAATTCAATGGAAATTCCGTGATGAGGTAAGACCACGTTATGGTGTTATGAGGGGCAGGGAATTTTTGATGAAGGATGCATACAGTTTTGATGTAGATTACGAAGGTGCACTGAATTCATATAATTTGATGTACAAAACTTACATAAAAATCTTCAAACGCATGGGATTTACTCCAATTGGAGTTCGAGCTGATACGGGGCCAATTGGAGGAAATTTGAGCCACGAGTTTCATATATTGGCAAACACTGGTGAGAGCACTTTATATTATGACAATAAATTTTCTGAACTACTAGAGAGTGAAGATATTGAAAGTTTAAAGAGTATATATGCAGTTGCAGATGATATGCATGATCCTGAGACTTGCCCTATATCACAAGAACAGTTAAATGTTAGTAAGGGTATTGAAATAGGGCATATTTTTTATTTTGGTGATAAATATTCGAAGCCTATGAAGGCAAGTGTTACTTCTCAAGATGGAAAAAATGTCAATATACATATGGGTTCGTATGGCATTGGGGTTTCAAGACTTGTTGGTGCAATAATAGAAGCTTTTCATGATGATAAAGGAATTATCTGGCCAGAACCGGTAGCTCCTTTCAGAATTGGTTTAATCAATTTACAACCGAAAGTAACGGAGGCTGCAGATAAAATATATAAAGCTTTGAAAAGCGATGAAGTGCTTTACGATGATACGGAAGGGAGTGTAGGAGTAAAATTTTCTAGAATGGATCTGATAGGCTTGCCGTGGCAAATAATTGTCGGAAAAAAGGCAATAGATGAAAAGATAGTTGAAGTAAAAAATAGAGCAACTGGAGAGGTGAAGGAAATGCAGATTGAAGAAGCAATAAATCACTTTAGCACAAAATGATACACGGTATCGGCACTGACATAGTATATATACCAAGATTATCGAGGATATTACAAAAATACGGGGAAAAATTTCTCAATAGAATCTACACTGAAAAAGAAATAGAGCTAAGTAGAAAGTATAATAGTCAAGAAATGCGAGCAAGGTATTTTGCTAAACGCTTTGCAGCAAAGGAGGCTTTTGTTAAAGCACGAGGTAGTGGTCAGGGTATTATAATGAAAGATATAGAAATATACAATGATGTAAGAGGCAAGCCATATCTTACCGTTAGCAAGGATTTTATCTCCAAAATTCATCTTTCTCTGAGTGACGATGGAGATTACGCTACTGCATTTGTTATAATTTGCGTCTATAGCTCACACAGATAAAGTTTACTCTTTTGTCATCTTATGGCTTACTGTATGAACATTCATTTTTAAAGGTAAACTGCACAGCAAATGGTGTCATTCCAGTGCCCAGACACTGGTTTCTGCAATCTCATCGAAAACGTTTTTCTATGCTAGTTTGCTTGCTCACAAGCAAACTTTCCTGGATCCCAGACTGGGACGACATCTTTGTTGTGTTTAACAAAAACAAGTCTTCGTGCAGTTGTGGAATGAATCGCAGTATAGCTATAGCATACACAAATAACTAAAAAAACATAGCGGTTTTTCTATGATTTGAGCATAATCCTAACTTTACCTAAACAAAAAATTTAATGTTAATGTATCTTTCCTTACCATTTTTTATTACTGAGAATTATTTATTAATTACTGCGTTGATTCCACTTTTAGGTGCGTTAGCTATTTTTTTTACTGGTAAATGGCCCAGAGTGAACAATAGTATTACTGTCACTTCTTCTCTACTTCTATTTGCGTATACGTGTCTGTGCACTTTATATTGGGTGTATGGTGTCATTCTCAATTTATCCTCATGGATTTTGGTAATAATTTGCACATTAGTTTAAAGCTAGAGTCTACCGGAGTAATATTCAGTTTATTGATACCGTTTTATGGATATGCAATATGTTATATGCAGAATAACTATGCTGATAGCAATCACTCAAGTTTTCTATGCTTTTTTTCAATATCGATTAGCTGTGCAATGTTTATTGCTTTTTCTGGAGATTTGCTCACTACATTTGTCTTTTATGAGCTTCTAACTATTAGTACATACCCTCTGGTTACTTACAACTCAACAAATGAATCGATGACTGCAGGACGCTATTACTTTGGTGTGCTATTTTTCTCTTCTTTGGTATTATCTTTTCCTGCAATAGGCCTTTTGTATAATGAATTTCATACTTTAGACTTTGTAAGTGGTGGAATATTCAAATTTGATACTTCACTCATCACTTTTATTGCAGTGTGTTTTGCTATGCTAATTTACGGAATAGGAAAAGCTGCATTAATGCCAATGCATTTTTGGTTACCAAAAGCAATGGTTGCACCAACTCCTGTGAGTGCACTACTGCATGCTGTTGCTGTTGTGAAATCCGGAGTTTTCATCATCATAAAAGTTATATTATACACTTTTGGCGTCGATAACATGCAACGTTTTGTGCAGCAAAATTGGTTTGCTGGAGGGTGGCTTCCGTACGCTGCTGGATTTACTATTATTACTGCATCATTGATTGCACTAAAGCAAAAAGAATTAAAGAAATTGCTTGCTTACTCTACCATCTCTCAATTGTCATATATTATATTGTTCGCTTCAATTTTTAGTGAGCTCAGCATGAGGGTTGCAATTTTTCAATTAGTTTGCCACGCATTTGCAAAAATCACTTTGTTTTTCGTTGCCGGAGCAATAATAACGAGAGCAGGTGAGAAATATATAGATAAGATTTACGGTATAGGACGCAGTATGCCAATTAGCATGACAGCATTTGCTATAGGTGCGTTGTCTATGATAGGGGTGCCGCCTGCTCCAACTTTTTGGGGTAAATTTCTCATTTTTCAAGCTGTTTTCAACTCTGGCAATGTAATACTTTCTGTGTTTGTAACTCTAGTGTTAATTGTTAGTACTATACTCAACGCTCTGTACTTTTTACCGATGATTTACAATGCCTTTTTCTTAAAACCTTCTCAGAATTACTTCATTAAAAAAACGCCAATTCTTCTAGTTTTACCTCCAGTTATTACTGCTATGTGCACTTTGGTTATTTTTTTTAGCTACCAAGTAATATTTTAAATGTGATTATCTGTATTTATAACCATTAACAATAAATTTAAATGGTATTATACCAGCCAGAGTTGCTTTTATATTCGACAAAGTGAAGCTAATCTCAACAGCCTGATTTTTCACCTCCTTATTTTGCTCGGTTGCAAAAACTACAGTAGCATTTCCAGCAAATGTAACTAAGTCCTTGGTCGATCGATCAATAGATAATGTTATTACATTTATGTTGGCAATTTTTCTTTTGGATGAAACAGTTTCATTGTTCGTTTTTTCCTGAAAGCCTTGATAGATTTTATGTATAGAATTATTTCTTATAAAATTTTCTTGGTACTTCGGTTCAACGATCTTAATGGACTCGTATATTTCAATGTATTTACTTATTAAGTACCTCGCTGTGGAAGTGTATTCGTCTTCCTTTTTACTGAAACTAAGCTTATGCATTGCAGAGAACTCATCTTCTGTGTGGTTCATATACTTCACAAAATTTAAATCTTTTTTAATAGGAAATAACAGGTATATGTTTAATGTTAATAAACATAAGCATAGTAGGAGAAGCGATACTATTAATGCCATCCAAGATCTTTCTGCTACACAAAACAGATACCTATGGCAGTACCATTCGACTGCTTTACTGAAATAACTTTTGTTTTTTACTGATTCAAGCAATTTATCTTCCATAACACAATACTACCAGATCTAATCGGATCATTATAATAACAATAAGCTTAGATACTCTAAAAAAAACTTTAAAATATGTCTAAATTTTCCCAAATGGGATGAATTATTATATAACCTTGTTCTGCAATGAGGTAGAATTTATCGATTTTGCTCACATCTATATTTATAGCCTTTCTTATAATAGTCCGAATGCGATAAGTTATGTGTTTATGGCTATAGCAGGCCAGTAGCATATTACGGTCTGTTCGGATTATTGTAAAAAGAGCTATATCATTTTTACACTGAAATTTTCAGGATCATAAGTATTACTTTCTACACTTTTGTGATAATTATAATAATGTAATTTATTTTGGTCATCAAAATAACCAAATTCATCAGCAAAGGTTCCCACTTGTCTACCTTTACCACTTTTGACTAGCTCAAATAGATCAATTAGATGGTTTTGGGATCCAGGCTCAATAGGCCATTCTGCAGCAAAAAATTTAGGTGCATGACCAATGTATTCCTTAAATTTTAGATTATGAGTCTTTTTTACACTACCAAAATCCACAAATTTATATTCATCTGAAATACCAGAATATTGTGGATCATACTTTTTATATTCAAAAAACTCATTACCTAAAAAATTACAAAACGTTAATTTATAATTATCATGATCGGATTTTACGACTTTAAGGTAATGAAAATCTCCAGGAATCTTTACTTCCTCTTCCGTAATATGATTACGTACAACAAGCTCACCATTTAGCATATGAAAGCCAATTTTTGGCAAAGTAGCTATATTGATTGTCTTATTTAGCTTAAAATTTGCTTCATAAATGCCACTTAACAACTCCTTTCTTTTTTCTAGGGTTATGTCTCGACCTGAAGCTATATTCTTAATTAAGCTTAATTTTTTCTGCATGTTCAATATGGCTTTCGTCAAAACTTCTATTGATTGCCATACAGTTAATTTATTATCAGTCAAATTATATACTTCGAGTATTAAATTAACAGAATTTTATCATGAATTTATGTTAAAAGTATTATACTTCGTAAACTTATGTCATGATATTAACTACATTAGCTAAAACATGCTTTTTATCTAAGTGAAGTTGCTTAGCAACAACGAAAAGTTCATCTATTTTTTTCCACTGACTTAGCAGAATTTCAACACCATTTACCTCTCTCTTTATGCTTTCTAAAATGAAGGCCTGAATTATATATGATGCTAGTTCTAGTTCGATTTCGCTATTAATTACTTTATTAATCATATTGGGATTCTTTAAATCATGAAGAAATTTATAAAAGCATTTGTATGCTTCATAAGCATCACTACTTATTGCATTCATTATCATTCCTGGCATTCCAGGAAATAAAGTGATCATTTCATCAAACGTTTGACCATCAAACTTACATTGAGATGAAGCAACTTGCTTTGTTTCATCATAAGTTAATGGGAGTAAATTTAGCTGAAAGCACCTACACAAGATAGCGGTTTGTATATCATATGGCTTATGGCTAATTATAAATATCTTAGAATTTTTTGGCGGTTCTTCTAATATTTTCAATATTGCGTTTTTAGCGTTATTAGTCATTGCCTCTAAGCTATCTATTATAGCTATTTTGTGTTCTGATTGAATGGGACTTAAGTGTAGAAAGTTTTTCGTTTCTCTGACTTTTTCTATTCCGATAGTATCACCTTCAACAATGTGTAAGTCCAATGCTACTTCATTATAGTTTTTTATGAGTAACCAATTGGAGAAGGATTTTGCAAGTGTTGCTTTTCCTATACCTTTTTTACCACATATCAGCCAAGACTGAACAGATAAGTTGTTCATTATTTTTTTTTTGGCTTGGTTGTGGCCTATTACTTTTTTCATTCTTTCTCCTATAGATCTTAGTTTGAAAATGTATTGTTTACTGTTTGTAATAAAATTGCACCTTCCCTTAAAACCTTAATCTTATCTTCGGTTAAGTCAATAATAGTAGATTCTATACCAGAAACTAATTCGTCATCTTCAATCACTGCAGATAAATGTTGCTTAATGGATTGTGGTATACCGTTTGCCTTACATACACTTTTTTCTCCTGAAATATTTATACTAGTTGCAACTATTGGAACTTTCAGTTTATTTAATATTGAAATTGCAATAGGATGCTTAGGGATTCTGATGCCTATACTATCTTTAAAGAATTCGTTTGGCAATACGTTGTTGTTTTTAAGTGGTAAAATGTAGGTAATTGGTCCAGGAGAAAAGTGATTTACTAAACCAATATACTTTTTCTCTAGCTTTGCTATTCTCATCAAGCTGCAAATATCACTAACAAATATAGACAGTGGCTTATTTTGAGAGCGTTTCTTTATCTGATATATTTTTCCTATAGATTCATTATCTAGTGCATTAAAAGCAAGAGCATACACTGTTTCTGTTGGAAAACACACTAACAAGTTGTTCTGTATTGCATTTATTATTTTAGATACCATGTAGCTCAAAACTTATTTATAACAACTAGATCAGTTTTGTTGCATTGTATCTTATATAGTATAGCCTTTCTTATAATAGTCCGAATGCGATAAGATATTTGTTTATGGCTATAGCAGGCCAGTAGCATATTACGGTCTGTTCGGATTATTGTAAAAAGAGCTATAACTGCTAGTTTGTATCCGTTCAGGATAGCGGCAAGACCATAGAGTAAAAGTGAGTTTACAACAAATGGTGTCATCCCAGTGCTTGACACTGGGATCCAGGAATTTTATTAAGTTGGTAAGCATAAAAGTAGCCGTTTTATGTTAAAATACAACATTTTGATGATTATGAAAAAGCTGGATTCCAGTGTCAAGCACTGGGACGACATCGTTTACTATGTACCATATTGCAATGTTCGTACAGGTGTGTGTCACGCACTTTGCTTCAATATTTGCACATTAGCCACTCCTCTAAACAGATACGCTAGTTTTTGTGAATATAATACAACGCAGCTTACCATTTGTTATGCAGACTTGCTACAACCCAAACTCTTCATTGACTTTATCAACTATTGCCTGTGGTGGATCCTCTCCCCATCCCGAATACAAAATCTCTCCATAGTCTGCAACATCTATAGAGCCAGTTCTGCTTTTTGCTAGAAACATTTCTCTTTTCTCTTTATCAACTAATACATAATGCCACGCTGATTTTCCACGATCTTTACCACGGACTAAGTATATAAGATCTGACCTACTTCTTTTTGTTGCATCAGCAAAAGATCTTTCATTGACAGTTCTGCTTTTAATTTTTATGCCGCCACTTTCAGAAAAAGCTTCCTTGGATTCGGTTTTTTTACCTGCTAATTCAGAAATTTTTCCTTTTTCCCCTAATGCCCGTTCTTTGGTGTTTTGAGACGAATACTTACTGGAAAAACCTTCCCCTGTACCGCCAGGAGTCCTGTTTGTGAAACGCTTAGTAAATGAATTATTGTCGCTGTTTTCTGCCATAAAAACCTCCAAACTTTAGATTGTAGAATCCAAACTTTTACTACACTTTATCATACGTTAATTAAATTAATATAAATGAAAAATAATATAGTAATTATTACAGGAATTACGGCCTCAGGTAAATCAGAATTATGCGATAACCTGATAGAAAAATATGGAAATATTAGTATAATAAATTGTGATTCAAAGCAGGTATATGAAGAAATTCCCATAATTACTGCTCAACCACCAAAGCAAGAAGAATTTTATAAACTATATGGTTATGTTTCAGCAAAAGAAAATTATTCCGTGGGTCTATGGTTAGAAGATTTAGAAAAAGAAGTTAATCACGCACTAGAAAATGCTCAAATACCTATCATCACTGGAGGAAGTGGGCTCTACATTAGCAGCTTAATCAAGGGCTTATCATCAATGCCACAAATAAGTCAGGAAGTGAGGAAAAATGTAAGCGAATTAAGGAAAAATTTAAGTAAAGAGGAGTTTTACAAATTAGCGCTAAGCAAAGATCCAAGGATTCAAGGTAAAGTGTTCATGAATGACTCGCACCGCCTTCCAAGGGCACTTGAAGTTATCACTGAAACTGGCAAGTCAATTTTTGTATGGCAAGAGAATAGACAGCCTCCCTTGTTCAATAATTTTAAGATACACACAATTTTGCCTAAGCGTGAAGACGTATATCAAAAAATAAATTCTCGTTTCATTACAATGGTTGAAAATGGAGCAATTGATGAAGTAAAGAAGCTACTTAGCATGAACCTAGCTCCACATTTGCCAGCTATGAAAGCACACGGAGTGCCAGAAATTATAAAGTACTTGAAAGGTGAGATTACTTTAGACGAAGCGATACAAATTGCTCAAACAAACACAAGACACTACGCGAAACGTCAATATACTTGGTTTAAAAATCAGTTCCCAAGTTCTGAAGTCATTGATTGTGCAAATGAGCTAACAGCGCTTGAAATATTTTAATTGTTAGTTTCTAGGTGTATTTCCATACTCATTGCTATGAATGGACGGTTCCATATTTTCCAGATGGCTGTTCACTTTTGGTGGCTTATCCAAGCCATGCTCTATTTTTATTTTAAAAAATCCAAGCCTCTCGCAAAATTTCTGAAAACACTCTTTTATAACGTCAAACAAGTTTTTATCACCTATATTATAGTCCTTCAGTCTCTTAGGAACAGTAAGTGACAATTTACCATCTTCATATGTTACATTTTTATCACCTTGAGACTTAAGTGTGAATTCTAGCGAGCTATCCAATTTACATAATTCTTCTTCCAGTTCTGCAAAAGTGCGAACTGCAATTTTTTCTTCAATTCTGATTGCCGCATGACTTGGATCACTACAATTAATATGTGTTACATGATTAGACTGAAACAATAACCCATATGTTTCAGCTAAATGAAGGATAGGTCCTCCTTTACCATACAATGCACCCACATAAGCAGCCTGGTTACAATTAGTGATTAGTTCTTCTAGAATAGAATCATTTGGAACTTCTGCTTCAGCATATTCAAATAGCTCTGTAAAAACTTGTTTTACAAATTGGCGGTACTTATTTTTGTCATTTGAAATGAGGTTGGTATGTTTATTATATAATTCATCAACAAGCTCTTTTGTTATAACTTTGTTCTGAATAACAAATTTCATTCTTGGAAGATCTACGTACATAGTTGCGCCAGAATTCGCTTCAGCATTATCTTTACCAGCCCTCAACCTGCTAAAACCAAACTTTTCTGCTTGAGCTCTTAGTGTAACTATTGGATTTTCCTTTTCTTTTGGTGTAGAGCTGTTCATCATTAATACCTTGATATAAACTGCTAATGGTATAATAACACATAAAAATGATTAATAAGCTAATAAAATACCTACTATAAGCCCTATGATAGCAAATATAGTTAGGGGTAACTTAGGCTTACCGACGATTTTAAAAACAACAAATTCGTCATTCCGTTACGTGTTAGCGGCTGAGATACCGCGAATGAATCGCGGTATGACGTTAGAGAGCTGTGCTAGCTATAGTGCATACCTGACCATAAGGTGACAAGATTTTAAAAAGGCTCTATAACAGTTTTACACATGTATGAATCTCAATGAGCAATCAGATTTTTCTAAATAGCAGGCTGGAGAATATACCTAAGTTCCATTCCGCAATATTGCCTAAACTTTGTGGTGGGGACAAGGTGGTGGATCTGCTGTTTTATAAGCCACTTAGTTATGTGGATAGAAGCAAGTTACTATCTGATGCTCGAGTTGGAGAATTTACAACTTTCATTGCAAAAGTTTATGAACATCAGTCGCCCACTTTTAGAGGTAGACCATATAAAATAGTCGTTGAAAGTGAGAGTCAGTATATATTCATAGTCTTTTTTAATTACTCAGTTAAGTATTTATATAAACTATTTCCAATTGGAGCGAATGTGATCATCAGTGGCAAACTCGAAAAATTTGCTGAACATTGGCAAATTACTCATCCAGATTACGTGTCGCTTGACATCAACCAATTTAAAGAAATAGCTTGCATAGAGCCAGTTTACCAATTATGCCGTGGCATTACCAATAAGCGCATTGGGAACATAATAAGCTCTAATCTAAAGGAATTGCCTGATTTACCAGAGTGGATAGATGATACATTAATCAAGCAAAAAAAATGGTTAAGTTGGAGGGAAAGCATCATAAAGTTGCACAGACCAAGCTCATTGGCGGAAGCTGAGGTTTGTAGAAAAAGGCTTGCTTATGATGAATTGTTTGCGTACCAGCTAGCGCTGAAACTTGCAAGAAAAAATCATGTGAAAGAAAGGGGAAGAGAATTTATAATATTGAGTAAATACAAAGAGCAAGTTTTAAATGAATTGTCGTTTCAATTAACAAATGATCAAACTCGTGCAATAGATGAGATCTCAGAGAGACAAAAATCCAAATATCGCATGATAAGCTTGCTGCAAGGTGATGTTGGTAGTGGCAAAACCGTAGTTGCACTTTTTGCGATGATAAATGTGGTAGAAAACAACATGCAGGCAGCTCTAATGGCACCGACTACTATCTTGGCGGAGCAACATTATAATTGGATTGAGGAAGTTTTATCCTGTACCGATATAAAAGTTGCGCTGCTTACTGGTAAAACTTCGCGCAAGGAAAGAAAGATTATCATGAACGAACTTGCAAGTGGTGTTTTAAATATAGTGATTGGCACTCATGCACTATTTCAAGCTAACGTTACATTTAAAAATTTAGGGCTTGCAGTCATAGACGAGCAACAGCGATTTGGAGTGACGCAGAGAAATCGCTTGGTAGGAAAAGGAGAAAATGCCGATATACTTTTCGTTACTGCAACTCCCATTCCAAGAACCTTGCAGCAAGCTATGTATGGTGATATTGAATGTTCAATTTTGAAAGAAAAACCAAAATCCAGATTGCCAATAAAAACTGTAACTATGAACATTAGTAGGGTGCCAGATGTTATTGAAAAGCTAAAAGGTGCTATAAACAGGGGCGAAAAAGCATATTGGATTTGTCCATATATAGAAGAAAACGAAGAGACCAATATTGCTGCAGCAGAGATGCGTTTTCAGGAATTACAAAAAACATTTCTTGATAAAGTCGGGATAATACACGGAAAATTGACTCAGGAGCAGAAAGATCAAGTTATGTTTTCCTTCAAAAGGGATGAATTTTCTCTGCTTGTTGCAACCACTGTGATAGAAGTTGGTATAGATGTGCCAGATGCAGCCATCATGATTATAGAAAATGCAGAGCAATTTGGGTTATCACAATTGCATCAGTTAAGAGGCAGAGTAGGGCGAGGAAACAAGCCATCTTTTTGTGTATTATTATACGATAATTTAAGTAAAAGCTCATCTTCAAAGTTAAAGATCATGTGTGAGTCACAAGATGGATTTTACATTGCTAAAAGGGATATGATGCTAAGAGGCAGTGGAGATATTTTAGGCACAAAACAATCAGGATGTATGGAATTTAAATTTGCTGATTTATGTCAGGACAAAGAGCTGCTCAATCTCGCGTATAATAACGCAAAAGGCACAATGGCTGATTTTGAATTACTGCTTGATATATTTGAATATAGGAGTAGATTACATTTTTCAAAATTTCAGTAGAAAAACCAGGTAGCCCGCAGAAAACAAAAAACTTCCTTGACAAACCTCGCCAGCCCCCTTATCATGAAACTGAAGCTATTGTATTTGCTTTCGCCAATCTGCAGATTAAAAGGTAAGGATTACTTAATGTATCGGCGTCTTATGTTCAATTTTTTGTAGTATATAGATACTGTATGTCTTTACGAAACTTCATCTACATCTAGGTTTTTATCTAAATAAGCTGAACGCGCTTATAAAGCGTTACAAGATATCAAAAAATGCCAATACTCGACAGAGATAGTAAAAGACTAGCTAACTCGGGGATTCTTTGTCTTTTTTTCTACTTAGTAAACTTCTTAAACATTTGCAGCGTAAGTTAGTTGCAATTAAAAGCGCCTGAATCTCACTTGTTAAGCGTTTAAAACATAAAAAACGCCAATATTTTAAAGCGGATAATAACCACGGGGCTTCTTTTGCCTTTTTTTTCATTTGGTAAATTTCTTAACGTTTGTAGCTAAAAGAGCCCAAGAGAGGTCAGTGCTCCTGTGATGTCATTCCAGTCTGGAATCCAGCATTTCACACAATCCCATCAAGAACGTTGTATTTTACATAACACTTTTATGCTTACCAACCCAGTGTCCAATCAAAATTCGTGGATCCCAGTGTCTGGGCACTGGGATGACAAGAAAAAGAGGTACTGGTATGACATTAAAGAGTAGGGATTGATGGCAAAGAGAAATACAGGTGTCATTCCAGCGCGTGACGCTGGAATCTAGAAAACTGAATTTTGTGAAAAAGAGTGAATAAAAATTTTTGAAAAAAAATATAAAAAAAGTGCTTGCACTTAATTTTATTTTTAGTATACTAGTTACATAATATTTTTACTGGAGGGTAATATGCCAAGATATGTTGATAATTACGTTAAACCAAAATATGGTGATGATACTAAACCAGGAGGGGGAAAAGCTGACTTAAGCAAAATGGACCCAAAAAGGATTGATGATTTTAGTAAATTCTGGAAACAGAAGGAAGAAGAGAGAAAGAAGCAAAATCAATCTACTGGTCAAGGTAGTAGTAAAAGTTAAAAGTCTATGGTGATTTAAATAGGAGGGGTGTTATGCCTAAAAATAGAATGACTGAGAAATTGATTACAGCATTTAACGATGATAATCTTTTTTATAATACTGTTAATACTAATTTAACTTTAGAAAGAGGTACATTGAGGGATTATATTGTCATTAAATTTGATAAAGACATGGATTATGAACGGG
>NZ_AWUH01000017.1:0-2400 GCF_000689175.1 Wolbachia endosymbiont of Glossina morsitans morsitans
GTTGCGGGATTAAATGCTGGTTTGATTTACAATACCTTTCCACTAATGGACGGACAAATCGTTCCAGAAGATTTATTTTTCTTACACCCTATATGGCTGAATATCTTTGAGAACAGAGCGACAGTGCAATTTATACATCGAGCACTGGCATTGCTAATACTAACTTTGGTAGTAATACTCACAGTAAAAAATGCTAGCGTAAAACCGGTATATATTATGCTGCTCTCCATCATCATTCAGATAATTTTAGGAGTGGTTACTCTTTTGTTACACATACCAATAGCCATTGCCATAGCTCATCAAGTGTTTTCATTTATCTTGTTTGGGTCAAGTTTGTACTTCTTATGTTATTTAAGAAAGCAGACTACATCACCAATCTGCACATTTTTTCCTTCTTGAACGGGAATATTTTTTATCACCATTGCTGCTTCAGCACATATGATATTTTCCATTTTCATTGCCTCCACCACAAATAAAGGTTGTCCTATTTCCACCTGATCTCCTACATTTACGTGCAATTTAACTAATAAACCAGATATTGGGGATTTTACAGCATCTGCTGAAATCCCTTCTGTTTCATTATTTAGCATTAACTTACTTAATTCAGCTACATGAGGTTTTAATATACAACACTCAGCTTTCATACCTGCATGTCTTATGAAGTACTTGCTGCCTTGTCTTTCTATTTTAAGTGCTATATTGGTATCGTCATTAATTGTGATATATAGCAATCTATAACTTGATTTCCACTTGCCTATAACGGAGTATTTATTGTGATTATATACCGTTATTAATATATTATCTTGGCATTTTGCATTTACGGAGTACTCATTGTCATTTATATTCACTATGAATAAATCTCTTGCACGGTCACCTGCCATCCGAGTGGCTGATACTGGTGCCCCTTCTTTTTACTAGATTCCAGTGTCACGCACTGGAATGACACCTGAGATGTTTCATTCACTGCTTTATAATGGTACCTTTCTTCATTTTCCAAATGAACATATAACGCAGTGAAAATAAATATTTTAATATACTCCTCTGTAACAAAATCGCCGTGAAACCCACTAGGGTAATGATCTGGAATGAATCTCGTATGGAGCTTTGCTGCGATAAAATTTGGGTGATGGAAGATGGATTCTAGAAATTCTATATTATTTCTTACTCCTTCTATATAGCATTCAGACAATGCTTTTTGCATTCTGCTGATCGCTTCTACTCTATCTTTTCCATATGTTATCACTTTGGCAATCATCGAATCATAGAACATGCTAATTTCTGAACCTGCAGCAACTCCATCATCTATTCTTACATAATCATTTTCACCCGGTTTATCGTAATATTTTATTCTTCCGCTGGAAGGGAAAAATTTCTTCGATGGGTCTTCAGCGCAAATTCTACTTTCTATTGCAGAACCAGTAAGTTTAATATCATCCTGATTGAATCTCAATTTCTCTCCACAGGAAGTTCTGATCATTTCTTCTACTATGTCTATTCCAGTTATAAATTCTGTTACTGGATGCTCAACTTGCAATCTCGTATTTACCTCAAGAAAATAGAAGTTTTTGGTCTTTATTCTACAACAAACTCAACAGTGCCTGCTGAAAAATAGCCAACTTGCTTTGCCAGAAAAACACATTGAACATACATTTTTTGTCTTACTTCTTCACTAATGAATGGACTTGGCGTTTCTTCTATTATTTTCTTGATTATTCCTTTGTACCGAGCATTCTCTTTCTCCAAGACAAACTATATTGCCATATTTATCTGCTATGATTTGTATTTCAATATGTCTTGGCAACTCTATATATTTCTCTATAAAGATACTGCCATCCTTAAAACTTTTCTCTGCTTCATTTGTGGCTGATGTAAATGCTAGTTCAATTTCTTTTTTGGAGTTTACAATTCGCATTCCTTTGCCACCACCGCCTGATGCAGCTTTAAGCATAACCGGAAAGCCAATTTCTTCAGCAACTTGAGCTGCGTGGGCAGCGTCGCTAATCTTACCCATATACCCTGGCACTACATTCACTCCAGCTTTTTTTGCCGCTTCTTTTGCTGTTATTTTGTTGGCTGTAACTTCTATTGTTTCTGCACTGGGACCGATGAAGTCTATATTATGTTTTTGAAGAGCACGTGGAAAATCTGGATTTTCTGCTAAAAAACCATAGCCAGGATGAACTGCCTGCGCACCTGTTTCAACTGCTACCTCGCATATTTTTTCAATGTTTAAATAACTGAGGCAAGAAGGCGAAGGGCCGATATATCTTGACTCATCTGCTTGTCTTACATGCACAGAATTTACATCTCCATCCGAATATACGCATACACAAGATATACCCATCCTACGAGCAGTTCTGATAACCCTGCAGGGAATTTCTCCCCTGTTTGCTATTAAAA
>NZ_AWUH01000018.1:0-3169 GCF_000689175.1 Wolbachia endosymbiont of Glossina morsitans morsitans
CTATGTGAAGTTATCGCAAAACGGTGGGCTTCATTACGCAGCGATTGTAAGTAAAGCATGACTTTGCTGTCATTTGCCAGACTGAATTCTTCCCTGCCCAGCATATAAAATCTTTCATTTCCTGCGTTACGATCAGGACCTTTTGCCATACAAGCAAAAGGAACGTTTATATTCAATACTTCCAGTACATTCTGTACTATGGAAACATGTCCTGGTCCACCATCAATTAGTAAAAAATCAGGTATTATGCCTTTTATATTGCCGGAGAAACGTCTGGTTAGCACTTCCCTCATCATTTTATAGTCATCGCCTGAAAATTTTTCCTTTATAGTAAATTTTCTGTACTCACTCTTTAAAAAACCCTCCTGCCCTGCAACAACCATTACACCAATTTGTTGATTTCCAAATATATGGCTATTGTCATAAACTTCAATACGCTTTGGAATATTTGGTAACAAGAAGATTTTGCTAAGCTCCTCAAGCTTTTCTAGGTTATTTCTATAATCGATAAGCTTCTGCTCTAAGCTATGCTGAGAGTTATCATAAACAAATTTCAATAAATCACGCTCTTTTTTATTCTTTGCATGCAGAACTTTTACTGGCTTTTGAGCAACCTTATATAGTGCTTGTTCTATAATTTCCTTATCCACAATAGAATCTGGAACGTAAATTTGTATTGGAGGTATGTTAGCTGAATTACAAAAATTGACCAAAAAGGTGGATAAAATTTCATCATTTGAGTGATCACCACAGTTCTCAGCAAAGTAAGGAGTGCTGCCGTAGTTGTCTTTATTTCTAAACGATAACACACTAATACATGCTAGATCCTCTTCACGTACAATACTGAAGAAATCTGCATCTTTTTCAAAAGAAAAATCCGTGTGCTGTATTTGAATTTGCTCAAGAAACTTTACCCGATCTCTATATATAGCAGCAAGCTCATAGTTTTCTTCACTGCTGCACTTTCTCATTGTGAAAAGTAACTGTTCTTTCACTTCCTTATTTCTTCCAAGCAATGTATTTCGTGCCTGTTTTACTGATTGGCAGTAGTCGTCTTTTGTGATTTTATCTACGCATGGTGCTGAGCAGCGCTTAATTTGATATTCAATACATGGTCTTTTTGTTGAGGAAAAGTATTGATCTGAACATACTCTTAGGAGAAAAGCTTTTTGCAATGACAATATAGTTTGCTTAACAGCAGCAGCAGATGTAAAGGGACCATAATAATGAAACTCATTCTTCTTAAATTTGCCTCTATATTTTGCTATTCTTGGATAATCGTGCTTGGAAATTGTTATATAAGGATAAAATTTTCCATCCTTGAGCACAATATTATAAAGTGGTTTCAATGATTTTATTAGCTGTGCTTCAAGAAGCAGTGCTTCGATTTCATTCTCAGTGATGAATATTTCAACCTTAATAACCTGTAAGAGCATAACTCTAATTCGTTCAGAAAGGTTTTCGAATTGAAGGTAGTCGGATAACCTCGACTTCAAGTTTTTTGCTTTTCCAACATATAAAACTTTATTATTATCTCCAACCATCTTATACACGCCGCAGGACTGTGGAGATGATTTGATTTGTTCTTTATATTGCCTGAGCATTTATCCATTGCTTAACCTGTATGAGGTTAAAATCTGCTACTAAATGAAAGATGGAAACTACATTTTTAAGCAAAGATAATCTGTTTCTTCTCACCTTATCAGAATCACAGTTAATCTTTACAGTGTCCATAAACCGATTGATAAACGGAGCAAAACCAGCAAGTTCTACAAGCAAGTACTACATTAAAGTGGTTATTTTTCACTGCTTATTTTATGTTTTTACAAGCAGTTATAGCACAATTTGATAACGCGATTTCTTCACTTTCAATCGAAAACCTCTTTCCGTAAGATGCACTATAAGTAGTGCCATCACTTTTTCTTACTTTGCTCATCATGTTACTGACTCCTTTGTAAGTGCTTAGAATCTGTTCACTTTCTGGCGTACTAAGATAACGATCCAATATAACAGTTTTCTTTTCTGATGTCAGCAGACCATTAACACCGATTTTATATAGTATTGAATCTACAATATCTTGCCTTATATCTCCATTTTTTAAAATAACCTTGAATCTTTCTAAGCAGGATCTTAATACTAGTTCTAAAATTTGTTTTCTATTTGGCTTATCAACTGACGGTGTATTTTTATTAAATAGAAACCTTGAATATAAAGGTACTGACTTGTCTATCATTAGCCTAATTGGAATATACAAATTATTTTCAAATATTGTCCTAATGATACCAATTGTCATTCTCCGCAAACCAAACTGATCATACGAACCAGAGATTTTCTCACCTGCTGCAATTAAACCAACTAAGCTATCCACTTTGTCTGCAATTGACACAGCAATTGCTGAAGGGGATTTAGGACACTCCTGTTCTGGCCCGATTGGCTTATAGTGTTCAGTTATAGCTTCCACTATTTCTCTATCTTCTTGAAAATAAGAAGCATAATATCCACCCATTACTCCTTGTAATTCTGGAAACTCTCTTACTATCGATGTTGCCAAATCAGCTTTTGCCAAATATGCAGCACGTTCAACTTTTATCAGCGAAGCATGTGGAATAAATATGGCTATATACTTTGACAGAGCCGTAATACGTTTCACCTTTTCCCCCACGCTGCCAAGAGAAGCATGAAATAATATCGAACCTAATATTTTTGACATAATAATCTAGATTTTCCTTTTTATCTTGAGATATTAAAAATTGGGCATCAGCAAGACGTGCTTCTAATATTCTTTCGTGCCCTTCAACAACTTCACCATTGTTGACGTTGACAACAGTGACAAAGTGTGAAATTCTCTCTCCATTACTTAAAGCAAGGTATTTTTGTTGTGTATTAACTATACTAAGTATTACTTCCTTCGGTAATCCAAATGACTTTTCTTGATTTACTTCACCAAACAGTACGATTGGCCACTCTATAAGCCCCGTTAATTCATTCAGTAGATAATCATTTTTCTCAAGTTGTAAATTCTGCTCTTTTGTGAATTTATTAATCTGATCTAGTATAAATTGCTTTCTTTTGTCCATTTTGGAGAATTACACTGTTTTTTTCTAGCAATTCAAAATAGTCTTTAGGTGTTTTAACAGTAAGCGCCGTACCACTTGAGAGAAATCGATGG
>NZ_AWUH01000019.1:0-11503 GCF_000689175.1 Wolbachia endosymbiont of Glossina morsitans morsitans
TTTGGTGCCTTGCCATACGTGCATGCAGTGTTCTTAGTCCCCTATGTGCAAGGTAGCAGTCGTGCGATTGAATGGTTACTCCATAATTTTTATAGCTCTCATAAAGCAATTTAAAAGTTTCACCTTCAGCAACCATAGCTCCCATCACTAAATCTGAGTGACCGGCTAGATACTTTGTCACCGCATATAGTGCAACATCAACTCCATAATCAAGCGGCTTAAATAACAAAGGAGTGGCCCATGAATTGTCACAAACGGTTACAATTCCACGTTCTTTAGCAACTTTTACTATATGCTCTATATTCGAAATCTCAAGCGTTACAGAACCAGGAGTCTCGATCATTATCAATGAAGTATTACTCTGAATTAAATCAGCTATATCCTGTGTTGGATCATAAAAAGTTACTTCTGTTCCTCTTTTTGGTAGCTCATTTTCTGCAAACCTCCTAAGCCTATAATAACTATTATCTTGAATTAAAACGTGCGAGCCTGCTTTAGCGAAAGTTAGAATAGCAAAAGTAAGTGCAAATAGTCCGGAAGGATAAATAAGCGCTTGTCCACTCCCTTCAATTTCAGCCAGTGCATTTGAAAGATAATGAACAGTAGGAGTACCAACATTACTGTAGCTATAATCCCTTGCAACACCATCGTTGATTACATCGTATATACTTTCTCCATTTTGCTGCATTTAAGTAGTCCTTGTAAGTAGGGAATAATATGGTAGAAGAATGATAAATTGGCGGGTTCATGGAACCTTTATAGTCATTAAATTTTCTTCCTGCTTTTAACTAATATAGACTCTTCCTTCACATTTTTATTATTTATTTTTTAAATTCTACTCATCCTGCGTATATAAGTGAAGAGAAATTGCATGTATTAGCTCTATCTCACCCTTCAATAACTCATAAATTAACTTGTGTCTTTTTAGAACGCTCATTCCAATAAAGCCGTCAGATATTAATATTAATTTAATGTGCGAAGGTAATGTTGAAGACGAAGCAAAATAATGATCAGCATGCTTTGCTGATTCATCGATAATGTTGATATCAATTACATCTATCGAATCGCGTATCTTTTCTTCTATTGTTTTAATAATATCCATAATGGTTTCTTTAAGCAACAATATGCTCCTCTTGTTATCCCAGTATCAGCTACTTGGATGACAATCGCAATTACTTATTCTCTTCTTTATTATCTATGTCTTGATAATCAGAATCTACTACTTTTTCCTCTTTATCATTTGGATTTCCTTCTGATGAAAAGCCATTTTCAGCACTATTTTGTTGAGATGCTTGATACATAGCTTCTCCAAGTTTCATAGATAATTGAGAAAGATTAGTGACTTTCTGCTGTATTGAATCAGCGTCATCAATGTTATCAGATTTACTAACTTCTTTTAATTCGTTAACTGCATTTTCAATAGCAGATCTATCTTCTGGTGAAACTTTATCACCATACTCTGTCAGAGACTTTTCTGTAGAATGGACTAAGCCGTCCGCTTGATTCTTCACTTCAATAAACTTTTTGCGCTTTTCATCTTCTTGCGCTTTTTCTTCAGCTTCTTTTACCATGCGATTTATTTCATCATCAGATAAACCACCTGAAGATTGAATGCGTATTTTTTGCTCTTTTCCAGTAGCTTTATCTTTTGCAGAAACGTGTGCTATTCCATTTGCATCTATATCAAATGTCACTTCAATTTGTGGCCTTCCGCGCGGAGCAGGAGGTATCCCTTCCAAACTAAACTGACCGAGTAGCTTATTATCAACTGCCAGTTTTCTTTCACCCTGATGCACCTTAATTGTAACAGCTGTTTGGTTATCTTCTGCAGTTGAAAACACCTGAGATTTTTTAGTAGGAATTGTAGTATTACGCTCAATAAGTGGAGTGAATACTCCTCCTAGAGTTTCAATACCAAGAGAAAGTGGGGTCACATCAAGTAGTAACACATCTCTTACATCACCTTGAATGATCCCCGCCTGTATTGCAGCTCCAATTGCTACAACTTCATCAGGGTTAACTCCTCTATGTGGATCTTTGCCAAAGAATTCTTTAACTTTCTCTATGACTTTTGGCATACGAGTCATGCCACCAACAAGAACCACTTCGCCAATTTGACTAGCAGACAAACCAGCATCCTCAAGAGCTTTTTTACAAGGAGCCATAGTTCTTTCGATTAAATCATTCACTAAGCTTTCAAGTTTTGCTCTCGTTAATTTCATATTTAAGTGTTTTGGACCACTTGCATCAGCTGTAATAAACGGTAGATTTATTTCCGTTTCCATTGCACTTGATAATTCAATTTTCGCTTTTTCAGCAGCTTCTTTGATTCTTTGCATAGCCATTGGATCATTTTTCAAATCAATGCCATTACTTTTCTTGAATTCATCTAGTAAATAACTCACTACTCCATTATCAAAGTCTTCACCTCCAAGATGGGTATCACCGTTTGTTGCTTTCACTTCGAAAACTCCATCACCTATTTCAAGTATTGAAACGTCAAATGTACCGCCACCAAGGTCATATACTACTATTGTGTGCCCATGTTTCTTATCAAGACCATAAGCAAGTGCTGCAGCAGTCGGTTCATTTACTATTCTGAGTACATTTAATCCGGCAATTTTTCCTGCATCTTTTGTTGCTTGACGTTGAGAGTCGTTGAAGTATGCCGGCACTGTTATCACAGCATCTTTTACTTCCTCTCCAAGATAAGCTTCTGCTGCCTCTTTCATGTTTTGTAGTATAAATGCACCAATTTGACTAGGAGAATATTCTTTATTATCAGTTGTTTTAACCCATGCATCACCACTTTTTGCTGCAAATACTTTGTATGGTACACTTAGATTTTTCATCTCAGGATCACTATATTGACGGCCTATCAATCTCTTAGTAGCAAAAAAGGTATTACTTGCATTGGTGGTTGCTTGCCTTTTTGCTGGAGCACCAATCAACCTTTCTCCTGAAGAAGTCAATGCAACTATAGATGGAGTAGTTCTTGCCCCTTCTTTATTTTCTATTACCTTTGTATCCTTGCCCTGCACTATTGCAACACAAGAATTTGTTGTTCCGAGATCTATGCCTATTGCTCTTCCCATAATGAGTACCCCATTGTAAATATTATCCGATATAAGAATATATAAGTATAGGGCTCATTAATTACAAGCCCAATTTAGGTTTCTAATTAGTTATTAGAACTTAAAAGGCGCGAAAGCCACTTAGTCAGCCAAAAATTGCCTCGTAGTTTATTTGAATTATCAGCTTCTTCATTGCTGCTATCCCCAATTTGGTATCCAGAGTTCTGTAACGGCTTATAACCGTTTAAATTAACATCATCTCCTTGTTTTAAAACAAATGTATTTATATCTAAACTGTTATCAATACTAACGTTCAATGTAATATTAAACTCTTTTTCGATTGTAGAAACTGTATTGCGTTTGTTATTAAAAATGTGCGCTATAACTGCACTGTGTGCTACTAAATCAAAAGACTTATTTCGATTCTTGTTAGCAATACATTGTAAATCCCTTAGTATTGATGAAACAATTACTTCGTTTGATTTTACTCTTCCAGTACCTTTGCAGTGTAAACACTCTGTAGTATTAGTTTCTTGTATGTTTGGTTTAATTCTTTGTCTTGAAAATACCATTAAACCAAAGTCATTTATGTAGCTAAATTGAACTTTAGCTTTATCATCTTTAAACGCTTGCTTTATAGCAGACTCAACAGCTCTGCAATACTGATATTTCAACATATCAATAAAATCGACTACTATTAATCCTGATAGGCCCCTAAGATTCACCTGTCTTGATATTTCAGGTACTGCTTCCATGTTGGTTCTATAAGCTGTTTCTTCTATGCTATCTTCTCCTGTCATCTTTCCTGAATTCACGTCTATCGAAACAAACGCCTCAGTTAAAGTTATTATCAAAGACCCACCAGATGGCAATTCTACTCTATTGCTATATAACTCAGAAATTTGATCTTCGATTCCGTAGTAAGTAAAGATCGGAGCATAACCTCTATACAATCTATAGTGCAACTTACTACCTTTTAGTGCATTGTTAGCATATTGCCTAACTGCCTCAAAAGCTTCCTTTCCAGACACTATAACTTCTATACCATCGCTACAAAAATCACGAACAGATCTCATAATTACATCTGCTTCATTGTAAATTAATGATGGAACGTTTACAGAGAAGGCATTTTTTTGAATGCTCTGCCATAATGAGGATAAGTAATTGTAATCCTGCTCAATTTCTTTCTTATTTTTTCCTGAACCAACAGTTCTTACTATTAAACCTGACCTTTTTGGCAAGTTTATTGAACTCAGTATCTCCTTTAACTGCTTTCTGACATTAGCATCTTCAATTCTGCGAGACACTCCACCTTTACTCATGGAATTTGGCATGAAAACACAGTATCTACCCACTAAAGTTATGTATGTTGTAAATGAAGCTCCTTTATTGCCTCGTTCCTCTTTAGTTAGCTGAACCAATACTTTTTGATTTACTGAAATAACATCTTGTAATTTGTGTTTTTTATATAAAGGTACCTCTCTTACAAAACCACTACCTGACTCGTTGACATTCTTACTAGCTGCAGAATCTGAAGAGACATTTGCTATGGTATCGTTCCCTTTTTCTGTATAATCGTCATTTGAGTAGCTCTCAAAGATAGTTTCCTTTTCTTTTTCTGGAATATTGAAGTAATCTAGAGATATCTCGGAAAAAGACAAAAAACCTTGCTTATTTTTTCCATATTCGATAAATACGGCTTGCAAAGAAGGCTCTATACGCTTTATATAAGCAACGTATATATTACCTCTTAATTGTTTTTTTTCCTTGAATTCTTGTTCAAATTCTACAACCTTATTATTAACTGACAAGGCAACTCTTACCTCATTAGAACAGGTGGAATTTTCTATCAATAATAACCTTTTACCACTATTTACCACTTATTTACCGTTTGCTTTTCACTTTGAAGTTAACTTCATGCTACTTAATGCACTGTTGATTGTCAAGAATTTTTACGATCTGCATTATTCGGTTGACTTTTAGTGTTTTGCGTAATAAACTCGCATAGAATTTTATTATATCATTATAAGTATGGCGAAAAAAAATGCTTCTTTGCTCGTTAAGTTAGTTAGCACTGCAATCAAGACAACAAAAACTGGTGAAGAAAAATCAACAGGTTATTTTTATGTAAAAAAGCGTAATCCAAAAAAGCTTACCAAAAAACTGGAGTTTAGGAAGTATGACCCAGTAGTCAGAAGGCATGTGTTATTTAAAGAAGAAAAACTAAAGTAATTTTTTTATAAGGGATTTTATTATTATGCAAAATTTACAATTAAGTTATCCTATAATAGTAGAGTTGGGGGATGTGAAAGATACAAAGCTGAAATTAATAAAGGTCATTGCACAATTAATAAGTAAGAAGTACACAACACAGAAAAAAGCAGCAAACGCTCTAAAGATTGATCAACCTAAAGTATCTCAAATCAATAGGTCAAAAATCGAAGGGTTCTCCTTAGAATACTTGCTTAACTTATTGATTGTATTGGGCCAAGACATAAACGTAAGAATAAAGCATAATTCTAAACCTGCATAATATGTAAAGGACAAATAAATGCAGAACAATAAAACAGTAAGCTAAAAGGGAACTTATTACTCAACAAAACAAGACTTAAAATTTTGTGCAATGTTATTGATTATAGCTAGATATGCATCTTTTCCAGGCTCTATGTCTGATCCAATAGGATCAAGAACTGCCATTTTTGCGTCATTAGAAAGAGCATTAGGCTTTATGCTGTCTTCCTGTGAATGAGCAAATATACATTTAACGTTTTCTTCCTTCATTATCTTTTTTAGCTTCATTAAACTCCTCATACCTATGTAAGAATCCTCTTCTATGGAAAGAATGGCGCTTGGGTGATTTAAACCAAAATATTTTTCAAAATATTGATAAGCATCGTGAGTGACGATATATTTTTGATTTTTAAAATCATTCAGTTCTTTCATGATTTCTTTTACTTCTTGGTCTATTTTTTTTATAGCTTTTGTTGCATTAGAGTTGTATCGATGGGAATTTTCCTTATCTATGTTAGACAATGTTGCACTTACAGAAAGTATCATGCTCTTTGCATTTTCGGGACTCAGCCAAATGTGTAAATCTTTTTCATCTTTAATGTGAGTAATTTTTCTAGAAAATGAATGTGGCCGAGTAGGAAGTAGGTTGATTGCCTTTGACAATTGCACTAGTTCCTTATTATTTTTGGCGAAAGTTTGAACAAACGTCTCTAAGTTATCGTCAACATAAAATATAACGTCACTTGATTCTAAATTACTCGCATCAGATGGCTTTAATATATAATTATGCGCAGATGTTGCATAGCCAAGCAATTCCGGTTCTAAAATCCCTTCTGTAATAGAAGCTACAAGTGAGTGGATAGGTTTGATTGTAGCTACAACTTTTAAATTGGATGAAAAGGCGATATTATAGTATAGTGTAAATGAAAATAATAGAAAAAAAGTCAGTAAATGTCTCATATAAACGTTGAGAAGAAGTTAAATTTTGTCAATAAATTGAATAATGTCAATAATCGTGTTCTAAAAATAGAAAATCTTGCTCTCACATATGATGGTAAAAGAATCCTTGACAATATCAATATGTTCATGGAAAGAGGAGACATAATTACAATACTTGGTCCAAATGGTGGAGGTAAAACCTCTTTAGTGAAAGCAATTGCTGGCATAAATAAAAGCTGTACCGGTAATATCGTATTTGCTGACAACATAAAAATTGGCTATATGCCGCAAAATTTTAGTATTAGTAATTTGATGCCAATAACAGTTGAATATTTCCTTTTAAATAGCTCCTTGAAAAGACTAAAGAAAAATCAATCCATTATTACAGAAACGATAGAGTTGGTTGGTATCGGTAACATTTTGAAGAATCAAGTGTTAGAAATTTCTGCAGGGCAAACACAATTATTGCTACTTGCACGTTGTTTAATTGCAGAGCCTGACTTGATCATTCTAGATGAACCAGTTAGTGCAATGGATATTAACGCGCGGGCTAAATTTTATGATATTATAAATAAAATAGCAAAAAAACGATTGGTATCGATTCTTATGACTTCTCATGATCTTAACTCTGCTCTACCATCCTCAGATTACATAATTTGTATAAATAATACTATCTATTGCCAAGGCAAGCCTGATGAGATTATGAAAAATAGAACCGTAAATGAAATATTTAGCAGTTACGCAGCGAAATGATTCAAAATATTTTGCGTCTTCTGCACATAACTACGGTGCTGACGCGTTACAATATATTACCTTATTTACTTCCACCATCAAAAAAATCAATAAATAAAATACAAGGCCACAAGCTAAAGTGTGCTCTTGAAAAATTAGGTCCGGTGTTCATTAAGTTTGGGCAGTCTATCTCATCACGTACTGATGTTTTAAATGAAGATATAACAAATAACTTGTTATTGATATGTGATAGATTGCCATCATTTTCACATAAAATAGCAGTTAAAACTATAGAAAGTGAGTTTAATTGTAAATTGAGCGACATTTTTTCAAGCTTTTCTGAAAAGCCAATTGCAGCAGCATCGATTTCTCAGGTGCATAGAGCGGTTACAACTGAGGGTAAGGAAGTTGCTGTGAAGGTTTTAAGGCCAAATATTGAGAAAACATTCTCAAGAGATATAAAAATGCTTTCTTGGCTTGCAGAAATTGCAGAAAAATTTAGCGAACAATCAAAAAGGCTGAGGCCAATTGAATTAGTTAAAACTTTTGCTGAAATTTGCCGATTAGAGTTAGATCTACGTTTTGAAGCTGCTCACTCTTCGGAACTAAAGAAAAACACAAAAAATGACAGAGGTTTTTATGTACCTGAAATAGATTGGAATAGAACTGCAAAAAAGGTTTTAACATTAGAATGGATAGAAGCAACGCCAATATACGAAGTTGAAAAACTGAATAATCATAAGCAAATAGCTATCAATCTTATAGAATCGTTTTGTAATCAGGTATACAGGGATTATTTTTTTCATGCTGATATGCATCCTGGAAATCTAATGGTTGATAGTAATAACAATATTATTGCTCTGGATTGTGGAATCATGGGTAGAATAGATCGTGAGACATGCTATTACGTTATAGAGATACTCAAAGGCTTTTTAAATCGGGATTATGATCACGTTGCAAAAATGCACTTTAAAGCTGGTTACGTTTCATCACAGCATAGAAATTTTGTCACAGCTTGCAGGGCAATAGGTGAACCCATTATTGGGCAGCCTATACAGAAGATTTCATTTGCTAGTTTACTTGCTCAGCTATTAAAAATAACTGGTGATTTTGATATGAAAGTTCAAACACAATTGTTATTGCTGCAGAAAACTATGATTTTACTGGAAGGGACATGTAGAAAGATCTACCCAGAAATCAATATGTGGAAAGTAGTTGAAGCGTGGATAAGCAGTCAACATGAAAGTAAAATAGGGTATAGGGAAAAAATTAGAAGTTCTTATCCTGTAAAAACAATCCAAGGGATATTTAGCCTTATAGAAAAATTAAACCTAATAGCTGGTAAAAAATTAGAAAAAATCCTAATTAAAAGTAAATCAAATGGAAAAGTCTATTTTTTATTGTGGTTTGTAATTATAATTCTAATCGTTAAACTTTTAATTTCTTAAACTATGGGAAAAAACTGCGTCAAATCCAATTTTTATTCAACTTAATTTTTAATCTGCAGGAGCCGAGTTGAGAATGTCCAATTTTTCACTTTCTTTATGTATCTGTTCAGCAGAGTGGCAAAATAAGGTAGACGAGAAAAGACAACTATAGGAACAAATGGGTGTCATGCCAGTGCGTGACACTGGCCTCTTGTTTCAATGTTAAACAAAATACCATAGAATTCAAAAAGACAATTCCTAGAAAATTTCTACATCTAAAAAAGGCATAAGTTATGTTAATGCTGTTTGAATGAGATGATATATAGATAAGCCAAATTTTTACAAAGAAAACATTTCAAGCAGCAAGACACCTTTGATTGAAAGAGAGCACCAAATTTATGGGGTGAGTAACTGTGCTATTTCAAATATAGTATTTTCTAAAACGATTGATAAACGTCTAAAATGGTATTACCAACTAAAAGGTGTAAGTCTGTACATTGATGCATTAGAGGTCTGAGGCAACTTTTGATGGTGTGCCAACAATGCTCTATCGGATTTAGATCAGGTGAATATGTTGGAAGATAAAGCAAATGACAGCCAAAAGACTCTATTAATGACTTTGTTTTGGGAGTTTTATGGAATGTAGCATTATCCATAACTATGGTTGTATCACGCTGTAATTGCGGAAGTAATCTTCGCTCTAACCGTACATTAAATATATCTTTATTACACCCTCCTGTGAAGGTCATTGGTGCAATAAACTTCTCATCCACCTATTATACTCACTCTTTCCCGCTTTTTTCCTGGAACATCAGCATATATTTTTTCTCCTCTTGGAGCTCGTGCATATTCTCGGTATAGTCTATTATCAACTCCTGCTTCATCTATATATAAAATGCTACAGTGGTCTATTTTTGAGACTTTATCGATAAATTGCTGCCTATCTTCTTGATTGCGCTCTTGATAGAATGTGACTTTTTTAAAGGTTATTTTTAGCTGTCTTAATCTATACCAAATTGCACTTATCCCAAAGCCAAGGTTTTGTTTCATTTCTGCTAGTGTGTGATCTGGGTGTTTTTTGACATATTCTTTGAGTATTTCTGGATCTATTTTTCGAATAAAACCAGTACTTTTTACCGCTTTGAGGCCTTGGCCAGTAGCTTTCTTTTTTAGCCATCTATATAGTGTTGCTATCCCTATCTCAAAAACCTCTGCAACTCTCTTTGACTTTCCTTTTTCTACCAAAGACACTGTTTTTTCCCTTAAATATACACTATATACCATCGCTTTCCCTACTTTAAAAAAACATATATCTTTATCATTCGCTTTCGAAAATACTATAGTTAGCGGAATGACGGTTTTTCAAATTGTCGGTAAATCTAAGTCAGTTTAGCTATAATTTCCTAAATTTGCTCACAATCTCTTGACTTGACATATATGTTTTTTTCCCAAATGTTACTATCTTCCTCCTTTTCCTTTCTCAATTTGTGCAACCATTTCCTTTATATTTGCATGCGTGAGAAGGGAATTTTTGCTGACATGAGATTTTGGATCAGATTTTGCTGTTACGTGTTTCGTTGCAGATCTTTTATTCTCTGTTAGAAATGAATGAGATTGTTTTTTCTTCACACCGATATCCGCTTGTGCTGCTGGAGTGGTTTTGCTTTCAGCAAGCTGTACATTAGCATTTCCTTTTGCTTGATTTTGCTCAAATTTTTCTTTTAATGCCTTTACTTTACTGCCCATCTCGCGATTAGCTCCTCCTTTCATAGTAGCTGCTGCTACTTTTGGTATCGCCTTACCAGCAGCTTTTTGTGCTGATTTCCTATTGTCTTGATTTTCAGATTTTAGTGGTACTCTTTCAGCTGATTTTTTAAGAATTACTCCTACTACTTTTGGCTCTGTGCTTACTTTTTGATTAGCACGGCTTAGATTTTTAGGCTTTGGCGGTACTGCAGGTTTATCTTTGATTACCACTTTCGATTCTTGTCTAACTTCTTGACCAGTAGTAAACATTTTTTTTGGCACTTGCGGTGGTTTTGGTGGTACGAGGGCTTGAGGTTGTTGTTTCTGCTTACGTTCTCTTTTTGCTTCTATATGTTCTTTAGGAACTATTGCATAAATTGGCTCTTCTTTGGGCGATTTTGAACTCTGCGAATTTTCTCTTAAAATTTTACTCTTCTTCTCTTGATAATTTGATATCTCTTTGTATACAGACTCTTCATTTAATGAACTTCCATAGCCTGAATCTTCTCTCTGCTCATATAAAGGATTTTCCTTTTGCTTTTTCTCTTGATAATTTGATATGTCTTCATATTCAGACCCCTGATCTAATGAACTTTCATAGCCTGAATCCACAGAAGGATTTTCCTTAGCATCAGGCAAAACTATTAGCTCCTTTTAGAAAAGAAGATGTAGACTTTGCCTTGCTTTCTCCATCTGAGGATATTTCTGATTTAAAGCGTACCTTCCTAGAATCTGGAGCAGCCGGAGGTGCTGTTGTTGGTCGCTTTATTTGCCTCATGCGATTACCGCCTAATTTTTCTTTCGGCTGTTCTTCTTTTCGCAGCTCAAAAGTACCTTCCTTTTGCTTTCTACCTTCCAAACTCACTTCGTGTGGTCTATCTTTTCCTTGGCTCTTTTCACTTTGTTCTAAATTTAAAGAATCTTTTAAAATATTATTTTTTCTGAAATCTTCTTCTAATTGTTCCAAGAGATCAATTTTTTTTAAAATTCTTGATAAGGCTAATTTTCGGCACGGTCGCTTCAGCGTAAGCGTAAAGCAGTTTCGCTCCGTGTTGTATTATATTATTGTATTCT
>NZ_AWUH01000020.1:0-1919 GCF_000689175.1 Wolbachia endosymbiont of Glossina morsitans morsitans
ATCATATTTTGATAATATCCTTAAAGCCTGATTTTTATACTCTTGACTGTTTCGATATTCATTACCTTGTTGGTCAGAGTAAGTTAGTTTATCCTGTCCATCGGAAGTTTTTACTACCTTGAGGAAATGATATTCCTTTGATATATCAAGTGTATCATTTGTTGCCCTATTTATAGCACGAGCAACATCATAAAAATGCAACGTGTTCTACAGGAGAAAAACTTCCAACGTTTTCTCCATCCATTTTTTCTATATTTGCTTTATAGTAGGATACGTTTTTAATTTCTCCACCCACTATTTCTTGACCAATTGCTATGAAATCTCCTTTTGTAACTTGCAAAGCGTTGAGATGTTCCATTGCAGTTTCTGTATCATTCTCAGCAAGCCAACTTTTGAAGTCAGTATCGTGTCCTTTTATGTCTTTCAAGAAACTTTTTGACTCATCTGAGTTACCTTGACGTAAAGCATCTAGGTAGTCTCTTAATAAACTAGGATCTTTTTCCTGTAAGTACATTATCAACGCATGACCTGTTTTATAAACCAAGCTATTTGCTTCGCTGTCCTTTGAGTATTCTAAACTTAAAATTTTATCTAAATCCAAATTTGCAGCTTCAGTTTTGTCGATACTTGATCCTTGAGAATTGAATTTATGATCTGAATGATGCTCAAAGTAGTCTGCAATTCCTTCCATTAATACTGTAGGTAAAGATTTGCCTCCTGTAGCCAAGTAAGTTAAACCATGTGCAAATTCATGCTGAAGGTTATGAACGCCACCTTGCTGGTAGACGTACATTTCAGCAAAAACGTCAGCTTTCCCTTTGTAGTAACATTTACCACCTTCGTCTCCAAGGTAAGAACCGAAACGCTCGCTTCCGCCAAGGTGAGTGTAATCATCCTTGTCATCAAACATGTCAATTTTAAATGTTTGTTCTGAACTGCCGCGTTCTAACTCGAATGCGTTTTTAAAATTAGTAGCTGTTTCTCTTATCTCACTTTCAATGTTAGCAACTTTACTTGCTCTTTAAATTGTGAGAATAAACCTCTACTTTAATATTTAAAATCTTTCAACTTCTATAACATGTGGCGAATTAAACCCTTTGCCGTCATTGTTGAAATATTCTGCTTTAGTTATATTTTTATTTACTTGTTGACTAATTGTCATAATTTTAACCTCTAATTTGCTGATCTTTCAATATCAAGCATAAAGTAATTTCCCTAAAAAAAACGTAAATCCCTGTATTGATATAATTTATATCTTAATAAATAAAGTATAGATAGTTAACTTAATATGTAAAATTTAGAATATGGCTGAAATTCTATACAGCTATATTCCGGAATCACATTGGACAAGGACAAAAGCAAAGTGGTTTATTGACTTTCATTCCACCAAAGCACTATACTAAAACCACGATGGGTAATTAGCTCAGTTGGTAGAGCACTTGCTTGACGTGCAAGCGGTCGCTGGTTCGAACCCAGTGTTACCCACGTTTTTGTTTATGAAAAGATTTTATATGACAGCAGTGCATAACGGTAAACACTCAGCAGCGCAGTCCAAGCGCTTAATCTATTCCATAATAATAGTTGCGATAACAATGTTTATGGAAATAGTAGGTGGAATAATTTCATATTCGCTTGCTCTATTATCAGATGCAGGGCATATGCTCACTGACCTCTTTGCCTTGGTTTTAAGCTGGTTAGCACATAGGTTTTCAGCTAAGAAATCCGATTTGCAGAGATCATACGGATATCATCGGTTGCAGATAATTGCAGCATTTGTTAATGGTTTAACTCTATTCCTCATTGCAGTAATCATTATAATTGAGTCAATAAAGAGGTTTATTTTTCCAGTCAATGTTTGAGTGGAAAGTAATGTTAGTAATTGCTACACTTGGCCTGATCTCTAATATCATAGTCTTTTT
>NZ_AWUH01000021.1:0-2450 GCF_000689175.1 Wolbachia endosymbiont of Glossina morsitans morsitans
TTATATTAACCTCTCCATCTCATATTGAGGATCAGATGCAATGCCATACACTCCATTTGGCGGAGCAATTTTGTTCTCTATACCAAAAACTATACCTTCAATTATTGCTGTGAGTACTTTTTCAAGGTCACAATCTGCTCCGGGAACACGGTGCTCTAGGCGGCATCTTTTGGAATCGTTGCCAAAATGGGGAATTCTTATCGCAGCAGTTCTGTTATTTACTCCCCAACTAATCGTAGTTGGAGTGTGAATATCCGGGTACTGAAATCTTAAATATGAATCATCATTTGGAGCAAAGAACAACATATGTTTTTTCATCATTGCACATAATCCACCAATACTGTGAATCAGATAGTCACTGTACTTTTGCTCATTGCTATAAAATAAGTTATCGTTATTTGAATTCACGAGATTAACATGCACATTTAATGCACTGCCTGCTCTATCCAAATAAGGCTTTGCTTTAAAAGAAACATTCCCGCCAAGTTTTTGTGCTACTTCAGTAAGTAATTGTTTTGCTAACTCGAAATGCTTGATTAAATTGTCGGAGTTCGTATAGTAACCACTTTTTATCTCATATTGATGTGTAGAATTCTCCTTCTCGCAAGAAAATTCAAGAGATGCTATTTTATTTTTGATGCTATTCAGAAATAAATATTCTTTTTCTATTCCCTCAATATAAAACTCTAGTTCAATACCGAATACAGCATAATAACTCAAATTACTTAATATAATCATAAATTTGCTTCAGTAAATCTATATTAGGTTAGCTATATTTATATGAATACTTTACTTATTTGCCAGTAAATTTAACATCTTATTTATACATAATGTATTACTGTTTTTAATAGCATGCTTCTAATCCTCGATACAAGCGACATTTACAAATTTTTCATTTTTTTGAAATAAAAATGATCAATTTTAGTGTTTTTATACCCTTTACAACTCATCAAAAAATCACCATAATTTTTAGTATGTATTAACTAATGTTAGCTTTTCATTTTGCAGTAAGCTGTTGATTATCTTGCATCTTTCTGATTATTGTTTTTTCTTGGTGTGGTATATGAACTTAACTAGCCCTAAGGTTTCTACTATGTTTTTTGATCAGATTACTACAGTAACAGATCACAATGTTACTTGGGAAAAAATCCAAAATTGTCTTTATAATCTTTATGGAGAAGCAACATATAACAGCTGGCTGAGTTCACTAAAATTTGTCAGTAGCAGAAATGGGGAAGTTCTTTTATCCGTGTCAACAAGGTTTATAAAAGAGTGGATTACAGTTCATTACATGAAAAAAATATTATCATTATGGCAAAGCGAGGATCAAAGTATATGTTCTATTGATATTCAAGTAATTGAAGAAAGGAATTCAAATTCTAATGTTATACTAAAAAACAGAGAGGAAAGTAATCATAATCTTGGTTCACCACTGGATCCCAGATTTCACTTTGATAATTTTGTGGTAGGAAAGTCAAATGAATTAGCATTTACAGCGGCAAAGCGTGTGGCAGAATCTATAGATCCAATATTAGGCAGCAATCCTTTGTTTCTACATGGTGGAGTGGGACTTGGTAAAACACATCTAATGCATGCTATAGCTTGGCACATAGTCAATTCCCCATCAGCAAAAAGAAAAGTGGTGTATTTATCAGCAGAGAAATTCATGTACCAATATATTACAGCGCTGCGAAGCAAAGATATTATGTTATTTAAAGAGCAATTTAGATCAGTAGATGTATTGATGGTAGATGATGTGCAATTTATCAGTGGTAAAGATAGTACACAAGAAGAATTTTTTCACACTTTCAATGCATTGATAGACCAAAATAAACAATTGGTTATATCAGCTGATAGGTCTCCTAGTGATCTTGATGGAGTGGAAGAAAGAATAAAATCACGACTCGGTTGGGGGTTGGTGGCAGATATTAATGAAACAACTTTTGAATTGAGGCTTGGTATATTGCAGGCAAAAGTGGAGCAGATGAATATGTATGTTCCGAAAGATGTCCTAGAGTTTTTAGCAAGGAACATAAAATCTAATATAAGAGAATTAGAAGGAGCATTAAATAAGGTTACCCATACCTCATTAATTGGAAGAAGTATGACGGTAGAATCAGCTAGTGAAACCCTAATCGATCTTCTTAGGTCAAATCATAGGTCAGTCACAATAGAAGAAATACAAAAGAAAGTAGCTGAATTTTTCAATATAAAGGTTGCAGATATGCAATCCAATAGAAGGCTTCGCAGTCTTGCAAGGCCAAGACAAATAGCTATGTATTTTGCCAAAAAATTTACGCAAAAAAGCCTACCAGATATTGGGAGAAACTTTGGTGGCAGAGACCATGCTACTGTTATACATGCAGTAAAACAAGTAGAAAATTTTATAAAGACCGACTCAAAATTTGCTGATGAAATCAATCGATTAAAAAAAATGTTTAAGTAGCGTT
>NZ_AWUH01000022.1:0-1036 GCF_000689175.1 Wolbachia endosymbiont of Glossina morsitans morsitans
TTATAATGAATTTGTCAGTAACTGCCAGTTCTTTCACTTGAGCGATGCAACAAAGCCCACTGGAATCCAGTTTTTGATCAAAAATGTTGTCTATAGTGCACAATCAATTTTCCTGGATCCCAGTGTCTGGGCACTGGGGATGACACCATAGGGAGCTACTTGGATGACAGGGGAGGGAGGCTGCTGGGATCCTGACAACCGTCATCCCGCTGCTTGTTAGCGGGATCTAGAGATACCGCGGCGGTATGACGTAGAGCTACGTGTTTAGGTTTAATGAATCCACTATATCTTTTACTTGAGAAAAAACATACTCTTTGCTTACACTGGTATCGATAATAAAGTCACTCATCTTCCTTTTCTCCTCAATAGATAACTGAACATCGGAGATTAGATTAAGCTTTTCTTTATCTATGTTGCGTTCGTTAAGTCTTTGAGCTTGCACAACGCTATCTGCATGAACAAAAACAATAAGGTCGCAATATAAATAAAATTTTGTTTCTAATAGAAGTGGCACATCTAAAACTAAAAGTTTTCTATCGATCTTTTTTTCCTTGGCAATAAAAAATTCTAATTCACGCAGCACAGCAGAGTGAACCAAAGATTGAAATTGTTTCCAATTTTCATCGTAGGCTAAGAAATATTTAGACAGTACTGTTCTATCTATTTCACCATTTACTACCACTCCAGGAAAATTTTTCTCTGCATAACTTATTATGCTTTTATCCACTTTATAAAGTTGGTGTACAACAGAATCAGCATCAAATACAACAGCACCAAACTCTTGAAAGCAATTAGCTACAAAGCTCTTTCCTACCCCAATTCCGCCTGTTAGACTTATAATCATATAACAAAATACATTCGACTTCTTTTGAAACTATAGCTAAGGTTTCTCTATATATATTAACTAGATTTTCTAGATCCCAGTGTCAAGCACATAACTATACGAACATTGCAATTTGTAGGTGGTGTCATCCCAGTCTGGGATGGCTTTGTTGCATCGCTCAAGTGAAAAGAACTGGCAGTTACTGACAAAATT
>NZ_AWUH01000023.1:0-2818 GCF_000689175.1 Wolbachia endosymbiont of Glossina morsitans morsitans
AGTTATTGATATATATTTTCTTTTAAGCTCTTGGTTTTGATCGATAAATGTAATCATTTCATCTTCTAAAAGTTTTAATTTGATTACGTAAAATTGCAAGAAGTTCCTCTATTTGTTTGATTATAGATGTATCAGTTACCTGTTGGATTTGGTTTTTTTGTATTTTTGCTATTTCTACAAGTTGGTTTCTACGAGATAATTTTTGTTTCAAGCAATCAATATTACCATTACTAACTGTTAAAGGAGTAACACGCATATCTGTATTATTAACATAACGTGAGATGATACTGCAGTCTATTTTATCAGTTTTTGTAGTAATACCAAGGCTTTTAGCATAGTCTTTTCCACCTTGGTTGAATGACGTACACCTCAAAACCATTGCTTAGTAAAGTATAGGCACATAATTTTTCGTATCCACCAGTTGCCTCAAGAGCAATTTTGGTTACATTATGCAAACGTAAAAAGTCCAGCATTTCACCAATGGATTGTACAATTGTTTTCAAATATTTTATAATGCTCAAGTGGGTGAATGTGGAGATCTAATTTACTTTTGCTGACATCAATGCCAGCAATAATGTTTGATGAATTCATAATTCCTCCGTAATAATAACATATACTGCATTTTCCAGCCTTATATACGAGCCTAAAAGCTCAATCAGTCGTTCGGAACTTTCAGTATAATAAACCAGAGAAGAGAACCTTGCTGAACAACGATTCTTATAATCAAGGGGCGTGACGATTTCTCTTCTCTGTGTGTCTTTAATCTCACTACTTTGATATTTATAAAGACTTGTTCTTAACATATAAGGGAAGTGTCCTCTAGGTGAGATTGTGGAGCATTCGTTGCAGCATTTGGCTGTTCAATTACGCTAGTTGATTCTTTAGGTATACTATTTCCTTCAAAATTTTCATCTTTTTATTATGTTCTCTTTAGCATTTTGAGAGTGAATTATTTTAGTTTTGATATTTAAACGTTTTGTATCTGCTGTAATGATTTCACTTCCAGTTTGCTATTCTTTACATATTGAATTGCAAGCACTAACGCTTTACTTCCGGAAGCTGTGGTGCTGTAAGCTATATTTTGCAAAATAGCAGTTCTCCTGATATCTTTGCTGTCTGAGACTGACTTTACACCTTTTGAAGTATTAATCACTAGATTTATTTTTCCATCTTTGAGCATATCAACTATGTGGGGTCTGCCTTCTCTTACTTTATTTACAGCTTGTGCAGCAATGCCGTTATTGTTCAGATACGAAGCTGTGCCTTTGGTGGCATATATTTCAAAACTCAGTTCTTTCAACATTCGTGCAACTGGCAATATATACTTTTTATCATCATCTTTTACTGAAACCAGAGCTGTTCCTTCTGTTGGTAACTTGTATCCTGCAGCCATGTGCGTTTTTGCAAGTGCAGCTTCAAATGATGAGTCAATTCCCATCACTTCTCCTGTTGATTTCATTTCAGGACCAAGTAAAGTATCAACTCCTGCAAAGCGGGTAAATGGAAAAACAGCAGCTTTAACTGCAAAATGATTGAAAGGCTTGTTTTCCTGATTCAATTTTTTACCCAAAACAACCTGAGTGGCAAGCTTTGCAATAGGAATATTGATTACCTTGGAAATAAAAGGAACTGTGCGACTAGCCCTTAGATTCACTTCAAGTATGTATACATCACTAGACCTCTTGCATAACTCGATTTCTGAAGGCAATTTTGTCGTCAAAGCTTGTCTGCGCTCCTCAAATACATTCGAGTATTCTGTGGTGCTCATCTGCATTTTTTCTAAAAATTTCTCATCACAAACAGGTTCTGCAAGAGGTCTATTCTCTTGAACAGCAAACTGAATGTTTATCAGACCTTTCACTTCTAGTGCAAGAGCTATTCTTTCAGTTTGTAGCTTAATCTCTTTTATTACTTCGTCACTCAATGTATTTGTCGGTATTGAGCATGTTGAATCACCAGAGTGGATACCAGCTTCTTCAATATGCTCCATGACCGCTGCAATGAAAACTTTTTCCCCATCACATACAGCATCAACGTCAACCTCAACTGCATTGACTAAAAATTTATCAAGAAGCAGCGATCCGTGTCCAAAAATTTTGGTTTGATTCAAGACATACTCTTTGAAGCTCTGAGTATCGTGTCTAATCGACATAGACTGACCGCCAAGGACATATGATGGCCTGACTACTAGTGGAAACCCCACCTTTTCTGCGTTGGTTAACGCTTCTTCTACTGAATGGCAGATAGAATTTTCAGGTTGTTTTAAATTAAGTTGCAAAGCAAGATTTTTAAACCTCATGCGATCTTCTGCAAGGTCAATAGAATCAAACGAAGTTCCCAAAATTTTGAAACCTCTCTCGTTAAGCACTTTGGCTAACTTTAAAGGTGTTTGACCACCTATTTGAACTATTACACCAACCAGTGTGCCATTTTCTTGCTCTTTGCTTAGTATTTCAAGCACATCCTCTGCAATCAGTGGGGCAAAATATAAACGATCAGCGGTATCGTAGTCAGTTGAAACAGTTTCTGGATTACAGTTGATCATTATTGTTTCATACCCCATTTCTTTGGCGGCAGAAGCTGCATGTACGCATGCATAATCAAATTCAATACCTTGACCAATGCGGTTTGGACCACTTCCTAAAATGACAACCTTTTTTCGGTCAGAAATGTCCGCTTCGCATTCTGTCCTATTTGTAATGTTTCCCTCATAACAGCCATACATATAAGCAGTGCTCGATTCAAATTCAGCTGCACAGGTGTCTACACGCTTATAAACTTGTTTGATGCCAAATTTTTTTCTTGTTTCTTCGATTTG
>NZ_AWUH01000024.1:0-3816 GCF_000689175.1 Wolbachia endosymbiont of Glossina morsitans morsitans
TTTCCTCATCTCTTACCTCAATATTCTTTCTTTATATACTACGTATTCTTTGGTTTGTGGACAACCTCTCAAATCTTACTATTACCCACAAATATGAGGTTCGCGAGCAAGTCGCCATTCTTCTGCTAAATCAAAGAGACGTTTATATCCTTTCCAAAGAGTAATTGGTCCTGGTTTTGGGTCATTTTTTCTTGCTAAATGGCCTCCAAGTTCATGAAACAGCTTCTTTTATGTTGGGAACTACACTTGGACATGGTTTTCTGTGTATTTTAACGTATAAAACTTTCCATTCTTCTTCAGCTAATAAGGTTGTACATGGTAATGGTGGGTTAGCTCTTGCAATTGATGTAATAAAGAAGATCCTCCAAGCAATAATACTCATAACTGTTAGATATCTCATTAGTCTTTCTGCTATTCCAAGTCTACATTCCTCAACTTTGAGACCGGATTTAAAATTTTATGTAATATCTCTATTTTCCATCTAACGCAATTGTAAGTTAAAAACGTGATATAAAAGAGATAAGAGAGAAAGATAACCCTGCTCACTAGGAATAGCGGGCGTGCGCGACCGAAAGGAAATTGGTATTACAACCGTTGGTATCAAGGTACGCTAGCCCTATCTCTCGATACGTTTGAATAGTTGCTTGGGACATATATATGCACCCGTTTACAATCTTAAATTAACTAAAACAATCGAGGTTTATTATGGTTACATCTTATCAAAATTTTATTGGCATTGACATCGGAAAATTTAAAAATGTCGTTGCAATTCACAAACAGAAGAATGCTGTCGAATTTGATAATAATGCTTCTGGTTGGCAACAATTATTTCAAGAGTTTTCAGATATTCTACCTAATGCTTTAGTGACTTTAGAAAATACAGGGAAATATGAGCTTGGCTTATCACATTTTCTTACCGACAAAAATATTGCCGTGCATCGAGCTAATACTTGTAAAGTAAAAAGCTTTATTTTATCTCACGGGACTTTAGCAAAGTCTAGATGCAAGAGCTCTTGCTCAATATGGATTTGAACGCCATAGAACTATCTCTCTATTTGTACCTACCTCTACAGAACAATCAACTTTGGCTGCACTTTGTTAACGTCGTGATGATATTACGCAAATGAGAACTCAAGAAAAATGCAGACTTGAAGCACCGGAAAATGATCATATAAAAGAAATCTGTCAAAAGACCATTGAGTTTTTCGATAGTCAAATAAACGATCTCAATGATACTATACAAAAGATTATTGATGAAAGCCGCGAATTACAACAACGCCAAAAAATTCTTAAAACAGTTCCTGGAATAGGTAAAAAGTTATCACAAGATTTTTTGTGTTTAATGCCAGAGCTTGGTTACTTAAATAGAAAAGAAGTAGCAAGTCTTGCCGGAGTTGCACCGCATCCAAAAGAAAGTGATAAAGCTGTTGGTTACCGAAGGATTACAGGTGGTAGAAGTAACGTTCGTTCAAAGCTCTTTACAGCCGCTATGGCTGCTACAAGGTCAAAATCTATACTTGGCGCCTTTTATTCTAAGCTTGTTGAAAGTGGTAAGAAGAAGATGGTAGCTATAACAGCCCTAATGCGTAAAATTATAGTAATTGCTAATACAAGACTTAAAGAAGCAATTAATTTGCATACTTAAAAATCTTCACAACGGTAACTGAAATTGGCTAATGAATATGTGCGTCCACACAGACTTGAAGCACATATTCATTGGCTTAAGCAGAAATTGCTGTGGTAGCTGTTCGATATAAAATTCTATTTCTATGACAAACGGGTTTTTATTGCCCATATAATTTGCAAAATCACACAAATAAAAAAATTTTTAAAAAACATAGTTGATACCAACTAATTTTTTCAACAGCTTCATCGAAAGTATTAACTGAAAGATTCGTTAATAGCATCCATTCTAGCGGTTTTTTTTAAGGGAAGGGGAGTTTTCTCAACAACATAAACTGCATAAAGTGGTAATTTAGGTAGTTCTTCCGTCTTATGCCTAATATTATTCTTAGATGGATTCATCATAAACTTTCCAAATCTAACTTCCAAACGTGCTGTTCTTTTTGGCTTATTATCTTTTACAGGAACTTCAACTTCTACCGTACCTGCACAATGAGAGGATTTAATAAATGCCCATAACTTCTGCTCACCTTTTTCAGGATATCGAGATTTTCTATTTACTGCTCTATCTCTGCATGCTCTAACTAGCACTGCCGAATTAAGACTATGTGCAAGCTCAAAAAAGTCATATATATCTGCTACTCTATCGCATACAGTTATAGTCTCAGTTTGAGTTGGATCAATAATATTATTTGTTTTTCTTAAAATTTCCAACCACTTTACGCTTTCTTTATCTTCAATGCGATCGCTCTTTTTTTTGAGGTTCTCAGTTTCTTCAGGTCTTGAATAAACTTTTTGATCTAGTGTCCCTAGTACCAAACCTTCTATACTATCGGCAAGAGCTGTATGCATTATATAACTTTTGCAATATCATAACTGGACAAATTTGCTAATCCGCTTGTTTTTTTATGGTTATTATATACAATGTAACTGGTATCTTGAATGACAAGAATCCTCTTGTGAGCTTTTGTTCTCTCAACTGTTTTATCAATGTGTGAAGCTAGTATATCGACTTCTTTTACGTTCTCATTTTAAAAAAAACGATATGCTGCTTTTGCTTCTGACCAACTTCCGCATGCCTCATTAATTGAGCTTTCAGGTAAACTTATCAAACTGTCAGCAATATTTACTAATCGGTCAGTTAATCTTTTATCTCCAAGTACAGCATCTCCAAATTCATTTTTAGCCCATTCATTACTCTCGTTTGCCATTTTTATACCCTCAATATTTGCAACCTCTAATATTATAATACTTTATTTATAAGTACATTTATATTTGTGGGTAATAGTAAGGAATGACACCGTTTTGGATGGAAACCAGTGTCAGCTACTTTCATGACACCATCACAAGGTGAAATTGGATCCCAGTGGGCTTTGTTGCATCGCTCAAGTGAAAAGAACTGGCAGTTACTGACAAAATTCACTATAAATAGCCATTTAACTGTTGAAGAAAAAATATGCCACAAAAAATGAGAGTCAGTAACTGCTACGAATATAACAAATTTCTCCAAGAAAGAGGAAGCATTTATTGTTATATCAATGACGCCATAGAAAATTGGTACGAGAATTGTCAAAAAATGCAGGGCGGCAACTATATTTATAGTGATAAAGTTGTGATTTTGGTGCATATAATCGTCAGTTTCCTTAGAATTGGTTTAAGACAAACAGTCGGGTTTATAAAAGGGTATTTGCAACAAATAGGAAGAGATTTGGCAGTTATCAGCTATTCACAAGCATCAAGAAGGTTTAAGAAACTTAATATTAAGATAAATGATTGCAGAATTGATAAAAATAATATGGAAGATATCGAAATTGCTACAGGCAGTACAGGAATTAGTATATACAACAACACTCCTGGTCACAGCAATGAAAATAGCACTGACAGAAAATATCGTGGCTATGAGCAAACGCGAAAATTGCACGTAATATTGAATATAAACAACCAAAAAGCAATAGCTGTAAAATACAGTAGCAGTGCAGCAGTAACGGTGTCTACTCTGATCACTATGGAGCTTGTGATTTGCTAAAAGAAGTTGATTTTCAGCATGCCATAAAAGCACTATATGCAGATAGAGCATGTGATAGGCAGAAGTTTTATAAGTTGTGTAACAAATATGATATAAAGACAAAAATTGCACCAATAAACAATGCGGCAGAACATCCAGAAATAGATTATATGTCTGACAGGAATGCT